>NZ_AKJB01000012.1:0-192171 GCF_000282555.1 Pseudomonas sp. GM102
GCAGGCTGCGATCTTTTGACTTGGCTTTAAAAAACAAGATCAAAAGATCGCAGCCTGCGGCAGCTCTTACAGGGCGCGCTTCTCAATCGTGTGTGCAGCCGAACGACTGTTCGATAGCAAATACCCTTACAAAAACGCGCAAGGAAGTTCATCCTGCTGCCACATTTCACACGGGACGTCTGAATATGAGCCTATTGGTCGCGCAATGGATTGCGGCAATCTTTTTATTGATCAGCCTGGTCCATCTGTATTGGGCGGCGGGTGGAAAGTGGGGCAGTGAGGCGGCGGTGCCGCGCGTGCCCGGGGAGGGCGGTGAGGCATCAAGGCCTGCGTTCAAGCCGTCGGGCTTTGCCACGTTGCTGGTGGCGGTGGGTTTACTGCTGATCGCGATGCTGGTGTGCCTGCGGGTCGGGCTGTATCTGCCCACGGTGCATCACTGGTCGCTGCAATGGGTGATCAGCGCGATTGCGATGCTGATGTTCGCCCGGGCGATCGGTGATTCGAATTTGGTGGGGTTTTTCAAGCAGGTCAAGGATTCGAAGTTTGCCTGGCTCGACACATGGGCGTATTCGCCGTTGTGTGTGGTGTTGGGGGCTGGATTGCTGGCAGTGGCCTGGATTTGAAAAGCTTCGCGGGCAAGCCTCGCTCCTACAAGGTCTGCGCATAACATAACCTGTAGGAGCGAGGCTTGCCCGCGAAGAGGCCCTGCAATTCAACGCAAACCTATGGATTCAACTCCCGCTTTCGGTGCGCCGACTACTCACCTCAGCCGGTACATCATCCCCCGCCATGCGCTTGCGAAACAGTGCCGCCCGGGCCAGCAGCAGCGTGGTCACCGGCACGGTGATCGACAGCAGAACCGGAATCAGCCAGGCATGCAGCACCGGCGCCGACTTGAGCGCCGAAAAGTAAATGATCGAAGCCAGCGCCACGCACCACGCGCCCAAGGTCGAGGCCAGCGCCGGCGGGTGCATGCGCTGGAAATAATCCTTCATCCGCAACAGCCCGACCGCACCGATCAGCGTAAACAGGCTGCTCAGCACCAGCAGAATTGCCACTGCTATTTCCACCCACAAAGACAGTTCAGGCCTCATTCGATCACCTCGCCACGCAGCAGGAATTTGGCCAGGGCGAACGAGCCGACGAAGCCGAACAGGGCGATAAGTAGCGCCGCCTCGAAATAAGTGTCACTGGCATAACGAATACCCAACGTGAGCATCATCAGCATGGCGATGATGTACAGGTAATCCAGCGCCAGAACCCGGTCCTGAGCCGACGGGCCCTGGAACAGCCGGATCAGGGTCAGAATCATCGCCATCGAAAAGATGAACAGGCTCAGCAGGATCGCGTTCGACAGCAATGCGCTCATTCGAAGATCTCCATCAAGGGGCGCTCGTAGGTCGTCTTGAAGTGCTGGATGAATTGGCTTTCATCATCCAGATCGAAGACGTGCAGCAACAGAATGCTGCGGTCGAGCGCCAGTTCCGACCAGACCGTACCGGGCACCACCGTGCAGATCATCGACAGCGCCGCCAGGCCGTTGGCATCGCGCAAGTCCAGCGGCACCTTGATAAACCGCGAACGGGGCGCACGACGGCCCGCGTTGAGCACGCCCCAGGCCACGGCGAGGTTGGACACGATCACGTCGCGCCCGACCAGCAAGAACAAACGCAGGATCACCCCAGGCCGACGAATGCGGATCGGCAGTGGCCGCAGTTTGCGCATCATCAACGGCGCGCAGAACCCCAGCATGGCGCCCAGCAATAGATTGCCGGGGCTCATCGACAGGTTCAACACCAGCCAAAGCAGCCACAACGCCAGCGACAGCCACGGTGCAGGAAACAGACGTTTCATGGTTGCACCTCCAGCAGCGCTGTCTTGGCTTGCGGGCCTGGAATTACACGGGTTTCGAGCACCGCCATCACGTATTGCTGCGGGTTGTTCAATGCAACGGCCGCCGCTTGGGTGTAGCGCAGCAGCGGTTCGGCCTTGAACGTCAGCGCAATGCTCAGTCCCAGCAGGACGACAATCGGCACGCATTCCAGGCGCCGCAGCAAGGGCGACGGCCGCTCTTGCGGGGTCCAGAAACGCTGGATGCCCAAACGCGAGAAAGCGATCAGCGAGGCCAGACCGGACAAGATCAACAGGGCGAGCAGAGCCCACGCGCCATTCGATATCGGTTCGTCGCTGCCATTACCCAGGCCCAGCGGATTGAGCAGGGCGCTGAGTAGACTGAGTTTGCCGATAAACCCGGAAAGCGGCGGCATGCCGATGATCAGCAGGGCGCAGGCGATGAAGCTCAAACCGAGGAACGCCATGGTCCAGGGAATCACCTGGCCGACCACGGCTTTCTGTTCGTCATCGAGGTTGAAGCCTTTGGGTGGCTGCAAGGATTCGAGGGGCCGTGGCAACAGCTCGCCGTCGTCGAACAGCGGCATTTCGTTGGCCGAACGCGAGCGCTCGATCAACTCGGCCAGCAGGAACAGCGCGCTCAAGGCCAGGGTCGAGCTGACCAGATAGAACAGCGCCGCGCCAATCAGGTTCGGCTGGGCGAAACCGATGGCCGACAACAGAATGCCTGCCGACACCAGAATGCTCAGGCTGGCCATGCGCTCCAGGCGTTGCGCGGCGAGGATCGCCACGGCGGCGCAAACGATGGTCGCCATGCCGCCGTAGATCAGCCAGTCGCCACCAAAATACGCGGATGCCCCGGCCTGGCCGGAGAACAGCAGCGTCCACAAACGCAGCAAGGTGTAGACGCCGACCTTGGTCATGATCGCGAACATCGCCGCCACCGGAGCGCTGGCCGCGGAGTAGGCCGGCACCAGCCAGAAGTTCAGCGGCCACATCCCGGCCTTGGCCAGGAACGCCACCGCCAGAATCGCCGCGCCGGCATGCAGCAAGCCGCGATCGGCTTCCGGCACCAGCGGGATTTTCAGCGCCAGGTCGGCCATGTTCAGCGTGCCAGTAACGCCGTAGATCAGCGCCGCGCCAATCAGGAACAGCGATGAGGCCAGCAGGTTGATCGAGATGTAATGCAGGCCCGACGACACCCGCGCCCGGCCCGAACCGTGCAGCATCAGCCCGTAAGAGGCGGCCAGCAGCACTTCGAAAAACACGAACAGGTTGAACAGGTCTGCCGTCAGGAAGGCGCCATACAGACCCATCAACTGAATCTGGAACAGCGCGTGGAAACTCGAGCCCGCACCGTCCCAGCGGGCCATGGCGAACAGCAACGCGCTGACACCGATGATCCCGGTCAGCACCAGCATCAGCGCCGACAGACGATCGACCACCAGCACAATGCCGAACGGCACCTGCCAATTGCCCGGCAGATACACGCCGATGGAACCGGGCACGCCGGTGGTTTGCGTCCATTGCAGCAGCATCACGGCAATGCCCAGCCCCAGCAGGCTGGAGAACAGATTGATTTTTGCCTTTAACGGGCGGTGTTTCTCGCCCAGCATCAGCATCACCGCGGCGGTCAGCAGCGGTAGCAGAATGGGGGCTGCAATCAGGTGCGCCATCGGATTCATTCTTTAGGCTCCCGGCCATCCACATGGTCGGTACCGGTCAGGCCCCGAGAGGCGAGCAGCACCACCAGGAACAACGCGGTCATGGCGAAGCTGATGACGATCGCGGTCAGCACCAACGCTTGCGGCAGCGGGTCGGTGTAGTGCAGCAAATCCTGCGGCACGCCGTCCTTGATGTTCGGCTCCTTGCCGATGAACAGGCTGCCCATGCTGAAGATGAACAGGTTGACGCCGTAGGACAGCAGGCACAGGCCCATGACCACCTGGAACGTCCGTGGCCGCAGCAACAGCCACACGCCGGACGCGGCCAGCACACCGATGGCGATTGCGATGACTTCTTCCATCAGATGGCTCCTTGCGTGGCAGCCGCTTTGGCCATGGGCTTGGGTTGCGCGCTGGTTTTATGACCGCGTACCGATTGGTGGGCGAGGGCGGTCAGGATCAACAGCGTCGAGCCGACCACCACGGCGTACACGCCAATGTCGAAGAACAGCGCGCTGGCGATGTGAATCTCGCCGAGCAGCGGCAATGCGAAATGCCAGGTGTGAGTGGTAAGGAATGGATACCCGACCACCATCGCCCCGAGCCCGGTGACCGTGGCGAACAGCAGCCCGGTGCCCATCCAGCGCAGCGGCCGCAGGCTCATTTGCGCCTCGACCCACTGGGTGCCGGCGACCATGTATTGCAGGATGAACGCCACCGACATCACCAGCCCGGCGACGAAACCGCCACCCGGTTGATTGTGCCCGCGCATGAACAGGTAGATCGACACCACAAACGCAATCGGCAGCAGCAGACGCACCAGCACCGCAGGCACCATCATGAAACCGAGCGCGGTGTCGCTGGCGTGACGCGGGTTGACCAGGTCGGTGACCACGTCGGGCGCCAGCAAGCGCTGTTGGGCCGGCAGTTGCAGGCTTTCTTTCGGTGGACGGAAGCGTCGCAGCAGGGCGAACACGGCCAGGGCCACCGCCACCAGCACGGTGATTTCGCCGAGGGTGTCGAAGCCACGGAAGTCCACCAGCATCACGTTGACCACGTTGCTGCCGCCGCCTTCGGGCAGGGCGCGACTGAGGTAGAACGAGGAAATGTGGTTGGGCGTCTGGCGGGTCAGCATCGCGTAGGACAGCAACGCCATGCCGCCACCGACCGCGATCGACAGCAGCAAGTCGCGGATACGGCGGATGCGTGCCTTGCGCAGACTGCTCGGCAACGGTGACACCTCTTCGATCCGTCGCGGCAACCAGCGCAGGCCCAGCAGGATCAGCACCGTGGTCACCACTTCCACCGCCAGTTGCGTCAGCGCCAGATCCGGCGCCGAGAACCAGACGAAGGTCACGCAGGTCATCAGGCCGCAGACGCTGACCATGGTCAGGGCCGCGAGCCGGTGATATTTGGCTTGCCACGCCGCGCCAAGGGCACAGGCAATCGCCAGCAGCCAGAGGGTCACGAACACGATCGAGCCCGGAATCTTCGGTCGGTCGCCCCAGCTCAGGCTGCTGTGCAGCATCGGGATCAACCCGGCCAGCACCGCGGCGAGCACCACCAGAAACAGTTGGGTTTGCAGGCGCCGGGTGCTGATCCGCCGCTCCAGGCGACGGGCCAGGCGCATCATGATCACCAGGCAGCGCTCGAACAGGCGCTTGCCGTTGAAGTGGCTGATCACCGGCGGGTGCGGGAAGCGCCCGCGCTTGAGCTGATTGCGCAGCAGCAGATAGAGGATGATGCCGCAGGACATGGCGATCAGACTCATGATCATCGGTGCGTTCCAGCCGTGCCAGATCGCCAGGCTGTACTCGGGCAGCGTGCCGCCCACCACCGGCAATGCCGCCGCCGCGAGCAACGGGCCGACCACTTGAGCGGGGAAGATCCCCACCACCAGACAGGTGAACACCAGCAACTCCACCGGCGCGCGCATCCAGCGTGGCGGTTCGTGCGGGGTGTGCGGCAGGTCGGTGGCGGTCGGGCCGAAAAACACATCAACGGTGAAGCGCAGGGAGTAAGCCACGCTGAACGTCCCGGCGATGGTCGCGACGATCGGCAGGGTCATCTCGATCCAGGCCGTCGCGTTGATGAACACGGTTTCGGCGAAGAACATCTCTTTGGACAGGAAACCGTTGAGCAGTGGCACGCCGGCCATGGAGGCACTGGCGACCATGGCCAGGGTGGCGGTGAAGGGGATCAGTTTGATCAGGCCGCTGAGTTTGCGAATATCCCGGGTGCCGCTTTCGTGGTCGATGATCCCGGCGGCCATGAACAGCGAAGCCTTGAACGTGGCGTGGTTGAGAATGTGGAACACCGCGGCCACGGCGGCCAGCGGGCTGTTCAGCCCCAGCAGCAAAGTGATCAGGCCCAGGTGGCTGATGGTCGAGTAGGCCAGCAGGCCCTTGAGGTCGTTCTGAAACATCGCGCAGTAAGCGCCGAGCAACAACGTACAAGCGCCAGCCCCGCTGACGATGTAGAACCATTCTTCACTGCCGGACAGCGACGGCCACAGGCGTGCGAGCAGAAACACCCCGGCCTTGACCATGGTCGCCGAGTGCAGATACGCCGAAACCGGTGTCGGCGCCGCCATGGCGTGGGGCAGCCAGAAGTGGAAGGGGAATTGCGCGCTTTTGCTCAGGGCGCCGATCAGGATCAGGGGAAGCAGAATAGGGTAGAGGGCATGTGCGCGAATCAGCTCGCCGGCGGCCAGGACCTTGTCCAGGTCATAGCTGCCGACCACATGGCCGAGCAGCATGACCCCCGCCAGTAAACACAAGCCACCGGCACCGGTGACCATCAATGCCATATAGGCACCACGTCGCGCATCGGCGCGATGGTGCCAGTAGCCGATCAACAGGAATGAAAAGAGGCTGGTCAGCTCCCAGAAAAACACGATCTGGATCAGGTTGCCGGAGATCACCAACCCCAGCATGGCGCCCATGAACGCCAGGAAAAACGCGAAGAAACGCGGCACCGGATCGTCCGGCGACATGTAGTAGCGGGCGTATAGCGAAACCAGCGTGCCGATGCCCAGCACCAGCATCGAGAACAGCCAGGCGAAACCGTCCATGCGCAGAACGAAGTTCAGGCCCAGGCTGGGCAGCCAGAAGAACTCTTCGCGGATCACGCCGCCATCGGCGATTTGCGGGTACAAGAGCGCGACCTGGACGGTGCCGATAAGGGCAACCAGGCCAGCCAACAGCGATTCGGTGTTACGCGCGTTGTGCGGCAGCAAGGCTGCCAGACAGCTGCCGATAAAAGGCAGAAGCAGTAGAACTATCAGAGACATAGGCTTCTAATCTGCGGAAGTTTGTGAAGCATCATACGTGCCAGCTCCCGGATCACCAAACGCCAAGCTGTCGCAGAATCCTACAAGGTAAACGGAAAATTCGTGTTTATCATTGTTTCCGGGAGCGCGATTTCGCCTGTTCGATCGTTCCCACGCTCCCGCGTGGGAATGCCTCCATGGACGCTCTGCGTCCGCTCTTGGGACGCGGAGCGTCCCGGGCTGCATTCCCACGCAGAGCATGGGAACGATCAGTGCTCGGCTTCGCGATCCAGATCGTCCTCAACCTCAAGAACCGCCTTACCCTTTGTCTTCAACTCACTGACAATCACCGCCGCGACAATCAACCCCGCCCCAACCAGTGCAATCGCCGGCAACCGCTCCCCGGCAATTCGCCCGACAATCCCTGCCCACACCGGCTCACCGGCATAAATCAACGTCGCCCGCGTCGGCGAAACACTCTTCTGCGCCCAGTTCATCGCCACCTGAATCGCCGCACTCGCCGCGCCCAGCCCCAATGCACTGCACAACAGCAACCAGGAGAACCCCGGAATCACTTCCCGGGTCGGCACCACCATCAGAAACGCCAGCACCGAAGTCACCGCCAGCTGCACCACCGTCACCCGGCGCACGTCGACCTGACCGGCATAGGTGCTGATCAGAATGATCTCCGCCGCAATCGCCACGGCGCTGATCAATGTGGCGATTTCACCAGGGCTGAAATTGAACGAAGCGCCGGCAGGTCCCGACAGCAACATCAACCCGGTAAAGGCCAGCATGATCCCGATGCTCGGCATCAACCCCGGACGCCGCCCCAGCACCAGCCATTGCAGCAACGGTACGAACGGCACATACAGCGCGGTAATAAACGCCGACTGACTGCTGGGAATGCTCTGCAAACCCACGGTCTGCAAGCCGTAACCGAGCATGATCGCCACGCCGATAAACGCCCCGGCCTTGAGTTCGAACAGGGTCAGTTCACGCAGATGACGCCAGGAGAACAGCGCCACGATGCTCGCCGCCGCCGCAAAACGCAGACCGACGAAAAACATTGGCCCGCTGACGGTCATTGCATGCTGCACCAGCAAAAAGGTCCCGCCCCAGACCATGGTGATCAGCACCAACACGCACTCAGCTTTGCTGAACCGTGAGAAGCGGGAGGAAGCAGGGGAGGAGTTCATCGACGTCATGACCTTGCGCGCTACCTGAGGGAGACGCACAATGCGCCGTAAGTTGGGCAGTATACTGCGCAACACCACCCAGTGAGCAATATAGTGCACAAAGATTCCACCCAACGGGCTTCGGTCCTCCAGCACGTCAGCCAGAACGTCCGACGTCTGCGCCACGCTGCCGACATGAGCCAGACCGCCCTGGCCGAAAAGTCCGGGGTCAGTCGCCGCATGCTGGTGGCCATCGAGGCCGGCGAGAAGAACGTCAGCCTGACCACCCTCGACCGCGTGGCCGAAGCGCTGGACGTTGCCTTCAGCGACCTGATCCAGGCCCCGGATGCCCGCGACCCCAGCCGCATCAACGAAGTGGCCTGGGCCGGAACGATCCCCGGCAGTAAAGCCGTTTTACTGTCAAAAGCCACCGCCACCCGAGAAGTGGAACAATGGGAATGGTGCCTGCAACCGGGTGAAATTTACCCCTCGCAACCGGATGCGGAGGGTTGGAGCGAACAGATCTACGTGTTTGAAGGCTGCCTGACCCTGATGCTCGGCGATCAGCCGCAGAAAATCGCTGCCGGTGAGTTCTTCATGTTCGCCAGTAATCAGCCGCATTCCTATCGCAACGATGGGGAAGTGGCGGCGCGGTTTGTGCGTAATGTGGTGATTTGACTGTTTGCCGACCAACACTGGATAAGCACTTTGCTGTTTTAAAGCTGCAAGTGTTTCTCGGATAGTTTGTTAACTTATTGAAATAAAACAAATTTAATTTCAGGCACGACTCCTGCAAAAGCTCTGGGGCATTCACCAGAATCCCGGAGTCGGCCCATGACAGTCTCTGCCCAACCCCCTCGCACCGCCCATGTGATCCACTCGGACGCCGAGGCCATCGCCGTCGCTCACAAGCTCGCCGCGCGCTTCGCTATCGAGGCCAGCGCTCGTGATCGCGAGCGACGTTTGCCGGTTGCCGAACTCGACGAGTTCTCCGCCAGTGGTTTATGGGGCATCACCATTCCCAAGGAATATGGCGGTGCCGGCGTGTCCTACGTGACAGTTGCCGAAGTGATCAAGATCATTTCCGCCGCCGACCCGTCCCTCGGCCAGATCCCGCAAAACCATCTGGGCGTGCTCGACATCCTGCTGCAAACCGCCACCGAAGCGCAGAAGCGCTATTACTTCGGCAAAGTTTTGCAGGGCTATCGTTTCGGCAACGCCTTCTCCGAATCCAAAAGCAAGAATGCCGGCGCTTTTGAAACGCGTATCCGTTTCGATAAAGACTCTGCGCAAATCGACGGCGAGAAGTTCTACTGCACCGGCGCCTTGTTCGCGCACATTGTGCCGGCGGTGGCGGTCGATCAAGAGAACAAGGCTTTCATCGCCTTCATTGAGCGCGACACGCCCGGTTTGACCGTTATCGACAGTTGGGACGGTTTCGGCCAGCGCACCACGGCCAGCGGCGGCGTGACTCTGGAGGCGGTGAACGTGCCTTTGAACGCGGTGATCCCGGCCCACAAGGCGTTCGACGAACCCACCGCCGACGGCCCGATCTCGCAAATCATTCAGGCCGCCGTGGACACCGGCATCGCCGTCGGCGCCCTGGAAGAAACCAAGCGCTACGCCCGTGAAGCCCGGCCATGGATCGACAGCCAGCAGGATCACGGCTGGCAGGACCCGTTCAGCATCGCCGCGATCGGCGATCTGGAATGGCGGGTCCACGGTACCGAAGCGATCCTGAAAAAAGCGGGCCAGGCCATCGACCAAGCGTTGCTCAAGCCCAGTGAAAATACTGTGGCTCACGCCTCGGTCGTGGTCGCCCAAGCCAAGGTCCTCTCTGCCGAAATCGCCTTGCTCACCAGCAGCAAACTCTTCGAACTGGCCGGCACCCGCTCGGTGCTCGGCAAGTACAACCTCGACCGTCACTGGCGCAACGCCCGGACGCACACCTTGCACGACCCGGCGCGCTGGAAATATCACTTGATAGGCAACTACCTGCTCAACGGCGTGAAGCCTGCGCGCCACGCCTGGAACTGAGGAGCAACCCATGAACGCCTTGACCCAACCGATTGTTACCGGGCAGCCCCTGGCCAAGCCTCAGCACGACCTGCACAACGCCCGCAGCTTGTTCGATGCGACGTTGCGTTTCGTCCGGCAGCAAACCCAAGCCACGGATGATCCTTACGTCATCAGCCGCTTCGGCGACTTGCACATCCGCATCGAAGTCGCCGCCGCGCTGCTCGAACGCGCCGACGACTTTCTGCACAGCGTTGATGACGACACGGAAATCAGCGTCGCCATCGCCGAGTCGCGCCTGGCCAGCGCGGATGCTTTAAATGCCGTCAGCAATGCCGAATTCGAACTCACCGGCCAACGCACCGCGTTGCCTGGCTCGCTGGATGATCCGTTGCGTTGGAAACTCCACCTCATTGGCAACTTCCGCCTCAACGGCATCCATCCCCCAAGCGTCCGGAGTGTCGTTTGATGGCCCGTGAAATTCGTCTCAACGCTTTTGACATGAACTGCGTCGGCCACCAGTCGCCGGGTTTGTGGGCGCATCCGCGTGATCGATCCTGGCAGTACAAGGATCTTGAGTACTGGACCGATCTGGCGAAAATCCTTGAGCGCGGCAAGTTCGACGGTTTGTTCATCGCCGATGTGCTGGGCATTTATGACGTCTTCAACGGTAACGGTGATGCAGCGATTCGTCAGGCAGCGCAGGTGCCGGTCAATGATCCATTGCAACTGATCCCGCCGATGGCGCTGGTCACCGAGCATCTGGGCTTCGGACTGACCGCGTCGCTGTCCTTCGAACACCCGTATCCGTTCGCCCGACGCCTGTCGACCCTCGATCACCTGACCAAGGGCCGCGCCGGTTGGAACATCGTCACCTCGTATCTGGAAAGCGGTGCGAAGAACCTCGGCCAGAAAGCCCAGACCGAACACGACGCCCGTTATGACTTCGCCGAAGAGTACCTGGAGGTTTGCTACAAGCTGTGGGAAGGCAGCTGGGAAGAGGGTGCGATTCTGCGGGATCGCGAGCGGCGGATCTTCAGCGACCCGAGCAAAATCCACGAGATCCGGCACGTCGGCAAACATTTCCAGGTGCCAGGGATTCACCTCTGTGAACCCTCGCCGCAACGCACGCCTGTGCTGTATCAGGCCGGCGCCTCGAGTCGCGGCAAGCAGTTCGCCGCCGAACATGCCGAATGTGTGTTTGTCGCCGCGCCGTCGAAAGTGCTGCTGAAGAAAACCGTGGCCGATATCCGTCGCCGGGCGGCGGAGGCGGGGCGCGATCCGTCGAAAATCCTGATCTTCAATCTGCAAACGGTGATCCTCGGCGAGACCGACGCCAAGGCCAAAGCCAAGTTCGAAGAATACAAAACCTGGGTCAGTTATGAGGGCGCCATGGCGTTGATCTCGGGCTGGACCGGGATCGACTTCAGCCAGTTCAAACCGGATGAACCGCTCAAACACGTGCACACCAATGCCATTCAATCGGCGGTGGAGGCGTTTTCCACGGCGGACCCGAACAAGGTCTGGACGCCGAACGAGCTGGCCGATTGGGTCGGGATCGGTGGTTTCGGACCGCTGTTTGTCGGCAGCCCCGAGACCGTTGCCGACTTGCTGCAGGAGTGGGTCGAGGAGACCGATGTGGACGGTTTCAACCTGGCTTATGCGCTGACCCACGAAACCTTCATCGACGCCGTGGAGTTGCTGGTGCCGGAGTTGCAGAAGCGTGGGGTGTACAAGACCGACTATGCGCCGGGCACCTTGCGCGAGAAGTTGTTTGGGGCAGGGGCACGATTGCCGGATAGCCATCCGGGTGCCGGTTATCGAGACCTGGTGGGGTTGCGTCAGCAGGAGAAGAAAGTGGCGTCTGCCTAGATGCCATCGCGGGCAAGCCACGCTCCTACAGGTTTCGTGGCGCCGGCGATATTTGTGGAAGACACAAGACCCTGTGGGAGCGTGGCTTGCCCGCGAAGAGGCCGGCACGTTCAACATTGATATCGCCAGTTACACCGCCTTCGCGGGCAAGCCTCGCTCCTACAGGTAATTGGCGTCGTACACAAATACAGCGCCTGGCGAAGATCCAATGTGGGAGCGAGTCTGCTCGCGATGAGGCCAGTACATCCAACATTGATGTCGTCTGTTACACCGCTATCGCGAGCAGGCTGGCTCCCACAGGGGGGCGGCGGTGTTTTAGAGATTGCGTTAATTCTTCAGCCCGGCGGACCACCGCACGCTTTTTGCCCATGGATAAGAGGTAAGCCTATGAGCGTGCATGAACTCAAACGTCCGCCCATCGCGGACACCACCGAATGGCAGGTCAAGCTGCCCAAGGCCCTGGAGCAGTTGCAGCACTGGGCGCAGGTCAGTCCTTTGCAACCGGCGCTGCGCCACAAGCGCCACGGCCAGTGGTTCGTCTGGCGCTGGATCGATGCCTTGCGCGATGTCGAGCGGTTGGCCGATGGCTTGCGTCAGCAGGGTTTTACCGAAGACTCGCGTTTGGCCCTGAGCGGTGCGTTCGAGCCAGATCTGTTGCTGCTCGCACTGGCCGCCCGGCACATCGGCGCCGAATTGCTGACGCTGCCGGACAACCTCGACCCCGAAGCCCTGCACAAAGTCCTGTGGCGCAGCCGTCCGACCCATGCATTCGTCCAGGGGCGACAGACACAGCAACTCTGGATCAACCAAGGCCAGGCTCTGCTGGATTTCGCCGAATTACTCGGCCCGGTGGACCCTGCGCAGCGCCTCAACCGCTGGAATCAAAATGCGCAACTGTGGAGCGAAGAAGGCACCCAGTGGCAGCACGGCCTGACGGTGCTGCTGGAACAATGGCTGACCAGCGGCCAATCCCTGGCCTTCCCGGAAAGCCCCGGCAGCGCCAGCCGCGACCGTCGTGAAGTCGCGCCGTCCGGGCTGCTGCTGTCCGCCGAACGCCTGCAACTGCTCGCGGAAGAAATTGACAGCCGCCTCGCACCCCACGGCACTTGGCGCCGACGTCTCTGCGAGTGGGCCATCGCCCATCCCGAAAAAGGCCTGCAACGCTTGATCAAGAACCGCGTTCGCCGCCTGTTGGGTTTCCACAACCTGCATTTCATCTGGCAAGCCACCCGCATTTCCGATGCTCAACCCGAGCCGACCTGGCTCGCTGAATTCAAACGGGACATCGCATGAGCTCGACCGACTCCATTCTGCAAGTCAGCGGTATTTCCCTGTCCTTCAAAGGCGTGAAGGCGATCAATGAACTGTCGTTCGACGTGCGTCGGGGCGAGATCTGCGCGCTGATCGGCCCCAACGGCGCGGGCAAGAGTTCGCTGCTCAACGTGCTGAACGGCGTGTACCGCTTCGATGCCGGTTCGATTGTGTTCGAGCAACAGCTGTTCAAGCGCATCGACCCGTTGAGCGCCGCACGCCGGGGCATCGGCCGCACGTTCCAGAACAACGCGTTGTTCAAGAAAATGAGCGTGATCGACAACATCCTCACCGGCCTGTCACGGCACCTGCGCAGCTGTTTCATTGAGCAGGCTTTGAACCTGCCAAGAGCCCGGCGTGAGGCTGAAGACTTCCGCCGGCAGGCCCAGGGCATTCTCGAATTCCTCGAACTGCAAGCCCATCGCGATGTGCCGGTAGGCAAGCTGTCCTATGGCCTGCAAAAACGTGTGGAGCTGGGCCGTGCCTTGATTGCCGGCCCCAGCCTGTTGCTGCTCGATGAGCCCATGGCCGGGATGAACGCCGAAGAGAAGCAGGAAATGGCCCGCTTCATCGCCGACATCAACCGTGACCTCGGCACCACGGTGGTTTTGATCGAACACGACATGAGCGTGGTGATGGGCCTGTCCGACCATGTGGTGGTGCTCGATTACGGGCGCAAGGTCGGTGACGGTACACCCGCCGAAGTGCAGGCCAATCCGGACGTCATCGCAGCGTATCTGGGGGTGGTGCACTGATGACATTCTTCTTTGAAACCCTGCTCGGCGGCTTGCTCGCCGGAACCATGTACTCGCTGGTCGCAATCGGCTTCGTGCTGATCTACAAGGCCAGCGGCGTGTTCAATTTCGCTCAGGGCGCAATGCTGCTGTTCGCCGCGCTGACCTTTGTCAGCCTGCACGATCAAGGCGTGCCGTTCGCCTTGGCGCTGTTGCTGACCGTTGTGGTGATGATCGTCGGCGCGCTGCTGATCGAACGGCTGGTGTTGCGGCCACTGGTCAATCGCTCGCAGATCACCCTTTTCATGGCCACCCTCGGGTTGTCGTTCATCATCGAAGGCCTGGCTCAGGGCTTGATGGGTTCGCAAGTGCGGGCGCTGGACTTGGGGATCGACGACATACCGGTTTTTATCGGCGGGATGATGGTCAGCCAGTTCGACCTGATTGCCGCAGCGGCGGCCATCGTGCTGGTAACGGTGTTGGCGCTGCTGTTCAACAAAACCCGCATTGGCATATCCCTGCGCGCGGTGGCGGATGACACCACCGCCGCGCTGTCGATCGGCATCAACCTCAACCGCATTTGGCAGATCGTCTGGGCAGTGGCCGGCATTGTCGGGCTGGTGGCGGGGTTGTTGTGGGGCGCGCGCCAAGGTGTGCAGTTCTCGCTGTCGCTGGTGGTGCTCAAGGCCTTGCCGGTGTTGATCATCGGCGGCTTCACCTCGATTGGCGGAGCGATTGTCGGCGGGTTGATCGTCGGTGCGGCGGAGAACCTCGCCGAGGTGTACATCGGCCCGCTGATCGGCGGTGGCATTACCCCGTGGTTCGCTTACGTCCTGGCTTTGGCCTTCCTGTACATCCGTCCCGCCGGCCTGTTCGGCGAGCGCGCCATCGAGCGAGTCTGAACCCATGTCGATTTCCCTTACCCGCGAAACCGCGCCGGCGGTGTTGGTCCAGCGCCGTGTGCCGATTGGTTTGATTGCCCTGTTGTTGATCGCCTTCCTGGTCGTGCCGCTGACCGGCAACGACTATTGGCTGAACGCGATTCTGATCCCTTTCCTGGTGCTGTCCCTGGCCGGGCTTGGCCTCAATCTTCTCACCGGCTACACCGGCCAGACTTCGGTCGGCGCGGCCGGGTTCATGGCGGTCGGCGCCTTTGCCACCTACGGTTTTCTACTGCGTTTGCCAGAGTTGGGCTTGCCGGTGGCGCTGCTCGGCGGCGGGCTGATCAGCGCGGTGGTGGGGTTTGTCTTTGGCCTGCCGAGTTCGCGGATCAAGGGCTTTTACCTGATGGTCACCACATTGGCTGCGCAGTTTTTCCTGGAATGGCTGTTCGTCAAGTTTCCCTGGTTCTACAACTACGGTTCATCCGGGACCATTTCCGCGCCGAAACTGGCCCTGTTCGGCCATGACCTGAACACCCCATTGGGCCGCTATCTGCTGACCCTGACCACGGTGTTGCTGTTGACCTGGGTCGCGGTGAACCTGGTGAAAAGCCAGATCGGCCGCAACTGGATGGCGATCCGTGACATGGACACTGCCGCCGCCGTCGTCGGCATTCCGGTGGTGCGCTACAAGCACCTGGCGTTCGCCGTCAGCTCGTTTTACCTCGGCATCGCCGGGGCGCTGTGGGCCTTTGCTTATCTGGGCACGGCCAGTGCCAGCAGCTTCGATATCAACCGGTCGTTCCAGATCCTGTTCATCATCATTATCGGTGGCATGGGCAGCATCGCCGGCAACTTCGTCGGCGCGGCATTCATCAGCCTGCTGCCGATCCTGCTCAGCCACGCCGGGCAAGCCTTGTTCGGTGGCTCGGTGGACGCCGGCCAGTTGCAGAACCTGCAAAAAATCATCTTCGGCGTGCTGATCATCCTGTTTCTGATCAAGGAACCGGAAGGCCTGATTCGCCTCTTGAGCAACCTTCGTGAACGGCTGAGTCACTGGCCGCTGCGTTTCTGAATTCCCCAACCTGGTAGAGAGACAACATGCGTGCATCCTTGAAACGTTCGTTGGCCGGCGTCGCTCTGACGTTGGCGGTATTGGGCAGTGCGGTGCCGATGGTTCAGGCCTCGCCGGACCAGCAGTTCTTCCCGTTGGCCACTTATCGCGTCGGCGCTTACGCCTCCAGCGGTGTGCAAGTGTGGGCCGGCATGCTCGATTACCTGAACTACATCAACGATGTGGAAGGCGGGATCAACGGCGTCAAACTGGTCTGGCAGGAATGCGAAACCGAGTGGACGGCGGAGAAGGGCATCGAGTGCTATGAGCGCTTCAAGAAAGGCCTGGATGGCGCCCCGGTGGCGATCTATTCACCCAACGGCGCACCGGCGGCGTATGCGCTGAGCGAGCGGGCGGAAGTCGACAAGATTCCGCTGATCACCCTCGGTTACGGTCGCACCGAAGCCACCGACGGCACGGTGTTCCCCTATAACTTTCCGGTGATGCTGACCTTCTACAGCGAGGCCTCGAGCCTGATCAACTACATCGCCCAGCGCGAGGGCGGGTTCGACAAACTCAAGGGCAAGAAAATCGCCACGGTTTATCACGACTCGGCTTACGGTCGGGAAACCCTCGGCCCGTTGAAGCTGCTGGCAGAGAAATACGGTTTCGAAAACATCCAGATCCCGGTGGCCGATCCAGGCAACGAGCAATCGTCGCAATGGCGGCAAGTGCGCCAGGCCAATCCGGACTGGGTGTTCCTGCGCACCTGGGGCGTGTCGACGCCGGTGGCGGTGAAGACGGCGGCGCGTTTCGGCTTCCCGGTGGACCACATCGTCGGCGACATCTGGGCCAGTTCCAGCGAAGACGTGTTGCCCGCGGGCGCCGCCGCCAAAGGGTATCTGGCGCTGACGCCATACCCGGCAGGCACCGATTTCGAGATCCACAAACGCCTCAAGCAAAACATCCTCGACAAGGGTAAAAGCGACCTCAAGGACCTGAAGAATTTCGGCAGCGTCTATTACAACTCCGGGTTGGTGAACGCGGCAGTGATGGTGGAAGCGATCCGTACCGCCCAAGGCAAATTCGGCAAGCGGCCGCTTAATGGCGAAGAAGGGCGCTGGGGGCTGGAACACCTGAACATCGACGATGCTCGACTCAAGGATATCGGCTACTTCGGCCTGATGCAGAACCTCAAGCTGTTTTGCAAGGATCATGAGGGTGGCGGTTCGGCGCGGGTGCAGCAGTGGGACGGCGCCAACTGGACGCTGATCAGCGACTGGATTCCCGCCGACCGCGCCTTGCTGCGGCCATTGATCGATGAGAAATCCGCCGCGTTCGCCAAGGAAAAAGGCCTGACGCCACGCACCTGCACCGGGGATGAGTAACGTATGAGCCAAGCCGCCAGCGACATTGCCGCCAATGACCTGTTGCAAGTCAAAGACATCGAGGTGATCTACGACGGAGCGATCCTGGCCGTGGCCGGGGTGTCGCTGACGGTGCCCAAGGGTGGCATCGTCGCGTTGCTCGGGGCCAACGGTGCGGGCAAAAGCACCACGCTCAAGGCGATTTCCGGGTTGGTGCGGGCCGAGCGCGCGGAGGTCAGTCGAGGGACGATCGAGTTTCTCGGGCGCGATACTGCAGGGGTCGATCCGAGCGTTCGCGTGCGCCAGGGCATGGTGCATGTGCTGGAAGGCCGGCACGTATTCGCGCAACTGACGGTGGAGGACAACCTGCGCAGCGGCGGCTTCGTTCGCGGTCTGAGCCGCAAGGACCTGGCGGCGGATCTGGAGCGCATCTA
Organism: Pseudomonas sp. GM102; assembly: GCF_000282555.1. Taxonomy (NCBI): domain Bacteria; kingdom Pseudomonadati; phylum Pseudomonadota; class Gammaproteobacteria; order Pseudomonadales; family Pseudomonadaceae; genus Pseudomonas; species Pseudomonas sp. GM102. The sequence continues at coordinate 17,634 of NZ_AKJB01000012.1, forward strand.
CGCCTGGTTTCCACGCCTGAAAACCAAGCGCAAGACCCAGGCCGGGCTGACTTCCGGTGGCGAACAGCAAATGGTCGCCATCGGCCGGGCGTTGATGACACGTCCTACTTTGGTACTGCTTGATGAACCTTCCATGGGTTTGGCGCCTATTATCGTCCAGGAGATTTTCGAAATCGTGGCGCAACTCAATCGAGACGAGCACATGAGCTTCCTGATTGCCGAGCAAAATATTAACGTGGCACTCAAGTACGCCTCAAAGGCCTACGTCCTCGACACGGGTCGCGTGGTGCTGTCCGGCACCGCCGATGAGTTACTGGCACGGGGCGATCTGCACGACTTCTATTTAGGTAAACACTGATCAATGAGAACGCCATGACTGACACCCCAAGCGGGCAGGCGAACGACGCCATCCGCCACGCGGACATCCTGATCATCGGCGGTGGCCTCAGCGGCGCGATGCTGGCGGCGCAGTTGCTGCGCTTGCCGGGCAAGCGTCAGGTGCTGGTGATCGAACCCCGGGCCGAACTCGGTCGGGGCGAAGCGTACAGCGCGGTGGAGTTGGGCCATACGCTCAACGGCAACGCGGCGCGGATGAGCGTCGATCCCGACAACGCTGATGATTTGACCCAATGGTTGACCGAGTACATTGCGGCGGGTGGTTGGCCGGAGTCGGATCAGCAGCATGTGCCGGTCAGCGAATTATTTGCGCCGCGTGGGCTGTTTGGCGTTTATGTGCAGCAGCGTTTGGCCGAGGCGCAGGCGGTGGGGGCGCGGTACGGCTCGACGGTGGAGCATGTACGGGCCGAGGTGGTCGACCTGCAAACCCGGGACAACGCTGTATTGCTGACCTTGAGTGACGGGCGACGTTTGCAAGGCGCCTATGCAGTGCTGGCCACTGGCATGTTCCCCGCTGCGCGTACGCCGCAAACCGAATCCAGCGGCTTGAACGCAGCGGCGCTCGACCCCTGGGATGTGACCGCCATGCGTCAGCTCGATCCGCAGTCGACGGTGCTGATCATCGGCTCGGGCCTGACCATGGTCGATGCCGTGGTGTCGCTGGAACAGGCCGGGCATCGCGGGCCGATCGAAGTATTTTCCCGGCATGGTCTGCTGCCCCATGAACGACGACAGCCTCCGGCCTGGGCGGATTTCCTAGCCGAGGATCACAGCATTCGCACACCGCGTCAGCTGATGCGCGAACTGCGTCGGCATTGCCGCGACGCCATCGCCCAGGGGATCGACTGGCAAGCGCCGCTCGACACCGTGCGGGCGCATATCGGGCGGTTGTGGAGTCAGGCGACGGATGTGCAGCGTCGGCAGTTTGTGCGGCATGTGCGGCCGTGGTGGGAAAGCCATCACCATCGCTCGCCACCGCTGAGTGCCGAGCTGGTGGCACGACTGCACGGGGAAGGGCGGTTGCGGATTCAGGCTGCATCGTTCAAAGGGTTGGAGCCTTCGTTGAACGGGGAGGTCAGCATTCGCATCCGTCGCCGTGGCGAGGCGCAAACCTGCGTGGTGCACGGCGCGGCGCTGATCAACTCCAGCGGCATCGAATACGACTGGCGGCGGGTGGCGCGGCCATTGCCGCAGCAACTATTGGCGCGCGGGCTGGTGCGGCCGGGGCCATTGGCGTTGGGGATTGCCGCCGCGGATGACGGCGCGGTGTTAGGCGCTGATGGGCTGGTCGCCAGCCGTTTGTTCGCCATGGGCCCACCGTTGCGTGGGATGTGGTGGGAGAGTACGGCGGTGACTGATGTGGCGAGCCAGGCCAAATCTCTCGCTGCGCGGTTGACAGGTATTTGTCCGGTGGTTTGACCGAAATGTTTGAGGGTGTTTTTTCGGGCCTCATCGCGAGCAGGCTCGCTCCCACAGGGGATCTGCTGTGAATCCATTTTTTGCGAACGCTACAGAGCAAATGTGGGAGCGAGCCTGCTCGCGATAGGGCCGCCCCATCCACCACAAAACCTGAAGTGAGACCGATAAACAACCGATGTTTAAACGACACTTCCAGATACTCACCCAGGCTACACATCCTTGCGCCGTTGCCTACTACTGCGCCAGAATCCGCCGGCTTGTGCGCCTTGGGGCCGGGCTCTATCGTTTCCGGGTCGCTGATGAATCAGCGATCGGGTCTCGCAGCCCGTGCATCTCTAGACGCACAACATCCTCCGTTCGTGAACAGGTATGCCTGTCCGTTCATGTTATGGCGGCTGTACGTGGGAGGCCTTCGGGTCTGCCGGTTCTAGAGTCCCGGTCTGCGACCTGCGTATAGCTGCCACCTCCTTTCGTCTCGCAGCGAACCGTGGCCGCTCCATGACTCTAGGAGCTTCATCGATGATCAAACCAACACCCAACCCGCCTGAAACCGATCCAACATCCCCGTACGAATCCCTCGATTCGAAAAAACTCCACGAAGCCGCCGACCGCGCCCTCGATTACCACCTCAAACCGCCCATCCCCAAAGACACCAAGCGCAAACCCAGCACCATTTACCATGTCGGCGCCGAGGTCGATAACGAAACCCTTCTGGTCAACGCCTGCGAATCCCTGGCGTCAGCAAGCATGATGCTCAGCGAGTTCGCCGGATTGATGGACATGCCACATCGCAACATGATGTTGGGGATTCAATCGGTGGTCATGCTCGGGGAGCTGGCGGTGAACCGGGTGCTGGATAACCTCGATCCACGAGGTTAGCGAGGATGATCGTTCCCATGCTCTGCGTGGGAATGCAGCCCGGGACGCTCCGCGTCCCTTCCAGAGCCGAACGCAGAGCGTCCGTTGAGGCATTCCCACGCAGAGCGTGGGAACGATCAAAACCCCGCATCACGCGGGGTTTCTTGTCAAAGTGGGAGCGAGCAAGCCCGCTCCCACAGGGGTGATGTTAAAGCTCACATCAATATGGTTACGCCACCACCTGATAACACGGTACATACTCCGCGCCGCCCGGCAGTTTCATCCGGTGCTGGGCGACGAAGGCTTTGAGCAGTTTGTCCAGCGGCTGCATGACGGCGGCGTCGCCACGGATCTGGTACGGCCCGTGTTCTTCGATCAGGCGGATGCCCTTGTCCTTGACGTTGCCGGCGACGATGCCGGAGAACGCGCGGCGCAGGTTGGCGGCCAGTTCGTGGGACGGCAGGTTGCGGCTCAGTTGCAGGTTGGCCATGTTGGCGTGGGTCGGGTCGAACGGGCGCTGGAAGCCTTCGTCGATCTTCAGCAGCCAGTTGAAATGGAACGCGTCGTTGCGCTCGCGACGGAACTGTTTGACCTCTTTGAGGCCTTGAGTCATTTGCCGCGCCACTTCAGCCGGGTCGTCGATGATGATCTCGTAGTGCTGCTGCGCGGCTTCACCGAGGGTGGCACCGACGAAGGCGTGCAACTGCTCCAGGTACGGCGCGGCGCTTTTCGGCCCGGTGAGGACCACGGGGAAGGGCAGGCCTTTATTGTCCGGGTGCATCAAAATGCCGAGCAGGTACAGGAATTCTTCGGCCGTGCCTGCGCCACCCGGGAAAATGATGATGCCGTGGCCGACACGGACGAACGCTTCCAGACGTTTCTCGATGTCCGGCAGGATCACCAGTTCGTTGACGATCGGGTTCGGCGCTTCGGCGGCGATGATCCCGGGTTCGGTCAAGCCGAGGTAGCGGCCACCGTGGATGCGTTGTTTGGCGTGGGCGATGGTTGCGCCTTTCATCGGGCCTTTCATCACGCCCGGGCCGCAACCGGTGCAGATGTCCAGGCTGCGCAGGCCGAGTTCATGGCCGACTTTCTTGGTGTATTTGTATTCCTCGGTGTTGATCGAGTGACCGCCCCAGCACACCACGATTTTCGGTTCGACACCGGGGCGCAGGGTGCGGGCGTTGCGCAGCAGGTGGAAGACGTAGTCGCTGATGCCCTGGGAGGTGCTCAGGTCGATGCTCAAGGCGTCGAGTTCGTTTTCGGTGTAGACGATGTCGCGCAGGGCGCTGAAGAGCATTTCCCGGGTGCTGGCGATCATTTCGCCGTCGACGAAAGCGTCGGCCGGGGCGTTCAGCAGTTCCAGGCGCACGCCACGGTCTTGCTGGTGAATGCGGATTTCGAAGTCTTTGTAGGCTTCCAGGATGGTCTTGGCGTTATCGACGTGAGCGCCGGTATTGAGGATGGCCAGGGCGCACTGGCGGAAAAGGGTGTAGGTGAGGCCGGTTCCGGCTTCGCTCAGTTGCTGTACTTCACGTTGGGACAGTGTTTCCAGGCTGCCTTTAGGGCTGACCGAGGCGTTGATTACATGTCGTTGGGTCATTCAATGATCCTTAAAACGATGTCACCCGCCGGCAGGCGCATGGCATCCGAATAGTGTGTATCCATGGAGAAGATGGCACGAACTGCGCTGTATCGCCATGTTCCCCGTTTGACGATGAAAAGATGAAAAGGAGCCCCAGCATAGCTAAATCCTTCGGGGAGGCGATAATGCCCCGCAGTCTTTTTGCCACAGAGCCTTTTACCATTGATGCAAGGAACCCCGTCGCGATGTTCGAAATCCAGCCAATGAATGCCGAAACCTATCGACGCCAGACGCGGCGCAGCACGGTAATCATCGCCCTGATGTTCCTGGCGCTGGCGATGGTGCTGTCCACGGCGGCGGTGGCGCTGTTCGGTGAGCCCGGCGGCGACAATCTGCGTTTCAACGTGGGCGGCGTGTTTGCCGCGTTGTTGCTGATGGCGGCGCTGATGCGCGGCAAGTTCTGGACCCAGGAATGGATGGCGCCAGCGGTGTACGGCTGGCAGCTCAAACGCAGCCTGATGAGCATCACCAACGTCATGCACCAGGTGACGGCGGCAGTGGAGAAGGGCGATCCGGACGCCATGAAGTTGCTGCGTTTTTATCACTTGGGGCTGAGCCAGATGCACCAGTTGGACGGCAACTCCAGCGACCATAGCCAGTTGACCCGTGAGATGGACCAACACAAGGCGCGGATGGAAGCGCTGGGCATCGAGACCGAACAGACGCAATTGAACCCGGCCTGGCTTGAGGCGGTGAAACAGACGCGGGTGTAGCCCTGTCATTGCGGGCGATGAGCATTTTCGCGCAAATCACCTATCGTATTCGTTGATGAGTCATAGTGGTCCGAGCGCCAGCTACGGCTGGCTGGCGCTAAAAGGGCGAACGGGAAAATTCGCCATGTCATAAGGGATTAAGGGAGCGTCATGGGGCATCCGTTCGTCAAAGATCGTATTGAAAGCACCCGGCTCGCCACGCCTTGGGTACCTGAGCAGGTTGAGTCGAGACTCAAGGTTCGATACGCAGTCTCCCTGCTCGTTGCGGTGTGCCTGTCCATGACGGCCATTGTGATCGGTGAAGGCTGGAATGCGCGCCAGTATCATTTGCGCGGCAGCGAAGTGGAGATGTCCAACCTGGCGCAAACCCTGGCCTCGCAGGCGCGAGCATCGATCAAACAGGCCGACACGCTGCTGTTTGACCTGGTGGATCGCCTTGAAGTCGACGGCATGGAACCGGCGAAAATGCCCAGGCTGCAACGTTTGCTCCACGCCCAGCGCAGTGAGCTGGCGCAGATTCATGGGTTATTCGTTTTCGACGAAGAAGGACGCTGGCTCGCCAACGCCATTAACGTCATACCGCCCAATGCCAATAATTCCGACCGTGAATATTTCATCTACCACCGTGATCACCCCGACCGCGGTCCTCATATCGGTCCGGCGATAAAAAGTCGCTCGACCGGTGAATGGATCATGACCGTGTCACGCCGGATCAATCACGCCGATGGCCGGTTTGCTGGCGTGGTGGTGGCTTCGATCTATCTCAAGCATTTCCTGGACCTGTACAACAGCATCGACATGGGCAGTAACGGGGTGATCAACCTGATCGCCGATGACGCCACCATCGTCGTTCGCCGCCCGTTCAAGGAAGCCGATATCGGCACCAGCGTCGCCAAGGGGCCGCTGTTTACCCAGCTGTTGCCCAAGGGCGATTCCGGTACGGCAGTCGTCAAATCCTACGTGGACGGGGTGGAGCGGGTGGTGGGGTTTCGGCGGGTGGAGGGTTATCCGCTTATCGTTTTTACCGCGCTCGACAAAAAAGAAGTCCTGGCCAGCTGGGTGCAGGAGTCAATGCTCAGTGCGGGGATCGTCTCATTGCTGCTGGGGTTTCTGGGCGTTCTCGGCTATCGCCTGATCCGCGTCATGAAGCAGCAGAATCATGTTCAGAGCGAATTGCTGGAGGCTCAGGAAAAACTCATTGAGGTCAACCAAAGCCTTAAGTTGCTGGCTCTGGAGGATGCACTGACCGGGCTTTCCAACCGGCGTCAGTTCGATTTGTTCATCCTGGCGGAAATGGGCCGTGCCAGGCGTACCCACACCAGCCTTGCGTTGCTGATGATCGATGTCGATCATTTCAAGAGTTTCAATGATCACTACGGTCATTTGGCGGGCGATGAGTGTTTGCGTAAGATCAGCACCGTCATCACCGACAACATCCAGCGCCCCGGCGATCTTGCTGCCCGCTTCGGTGGCGAGGAGTTTACGGTGGTGCTGCCCGGCACCGATTATGTGGGGGCGTTTCTGGTGGCGGAAAAGATCCGTCGCGCGGTTCAGCAAACGGACATCAAGCATAGCGGCAGCCCCGAAGGCCTCGTCACGGTCAGTATTGGGGTTTGTGCCTACAACCAGGCGGCGCAGAGCCAGCCCGAAGACTTGATCGGCGCAGCAGACAAGGCGCTGTATGTGGCCAAGGCCAGTGGCCGGAACATGAGCGTCATTGCCAACTGAACTCAACCAGACCGGTTACTGCCCTGAACGAGTCGGGTGCCGCTTCCATAAGCGGATCAGTCGCAGGTAGATCAGCACGTTGATCGCCAGCACCACGCTGCCCAGCCCCAGCTGAATCGTGGGTGTCAGCCCGGCCGGATAGATAATCGGCCACACATAATGCTCGATAAAACCGCCGCCGTAGCCGGTTTGCCCGGCTGCATGGCGCATGAGGTTTTCCCATTCGGTCAGTGGGCACGTCAGGTGGAAAACTTCCACGATCACGCCCCACGCGGCGGCGGGCAGGTGCCACCAGGCCAGGTGATGCCATTTGAGCACCAGCAGCCCGCCGAACAGCACGAACAGAATGAACAGCAAGTGAGACAGCACCAGCCCGTCGGCGGCGATTCGGTAAAGCATGTCGATTCCCTGACGCGTTATGTGAATCGTTCCATGGTACTCGGGCTGGGCGCGTGTGCTCTATCGATTGCTGTTTTCGAGCACTGCCAATACTTCTTTCAAGCGCACCGCCGTGGCTTCGCTGCTGCGTTGCATCGGCGGGCGCAACTCGTCGTGGATCAACCCTTCAAGGGCCAGGGCGGTTTTCACCGGGGCGGGATTGGGCTCGATGAACAGGCTGTGAATCAGCGGCAGCAACTGGAAGAAGGTCGTTCGGCCGGCCGCTAACCGGTTATCGCGGATCTGTTGATACAGCTTCACGAACAGCTCGGGATGAACATGGGCCGAGGCGGCAATCGCGCCTTTGGCTCCCAGGCATAATGCGCCGAAGATTTGGTGGTCTTCACCGCACAACACGTCGACTTTGCCGCTGGAGAGCAGCGCAAGAGTGGTGGCTGGATTGCCGCCGCAGTCCTTGATTGCGACGATCCGCTCGTGGGCAACGATCCGCAGCAAGGTCGCCTGTTCGAAGGCGATGCCGGTGCGATAGGGAATGTCGTAGAGAATCACCGGGACGCTGGACGCATCGGCGACGGTCTTGAAAAAAGCTTCGAGGCCGGCCTGGGAAGGGCGGATGTAGTACGGCGGCGGAACCAGCAAACCCGCCAGGGGACGTTTGAGGATTTCGCTTTGAAATTGCAGCAACTCGGCAAGGTTGTTGCCGGCCAGGCCCATCACCACACGTTCTGGCGGAACCTGTTCCAGCACCGCATCGAGCACTGCCAGTTGCTCATGTTTGCCCAGCGCCGCGGCTTCCCCGGTGGTGCCGCAGACCACAATGCCATCGACGCCTTTTTCCAGCAGATGACTGACCAGCCGCCGCAACCCGGCGAAGTCAATCGCGCCATCGTGAAACGGCGTAACGATGGGAACCCAGATACCTTGAAACGATGACATGCACTTTCTCCTGAAGGTTGACCGATTTCGTCACCGTCAGAAGCGTAGAAGGAAGTCAGCAAGAAGGAGGGAGTTTCCGCCGCGCTCAATGTCCTGTCAGCTCATCTGACGGGACAGCGCGCCCCGGTCACATGAGCGACTGTTTCTTCGATTTAGGGGCGTGCGCAACGCAACCTTGCGCCTTGGCATTCAAGCCAATGACGACAGTGTTGAGGTTGAAGGTTGCGGACATGGTTGCTTACACCCTGAATGAGGTGCTCAGTTTTAAAAGTCGGCGCGATGTTTGTCAATCTCGAAAATCAGCACCGGTCGCTTGCAAGTGCGCAAGATTGTTCAAGCCATCCACCGCGACTGCTGGCACAGTCTGGGGTCTTTCCCTGGTTGTAGAGCGATATGTCCAACTCACTCATGCCGCGCAGTGCATTCCTTCGCGGTGCCGCGGCCATCATGCCGTTGTCCCTGGCGACCGCGCCTTGGGGGTTGCTGGCCGGTTCCATGGCCATCGAGGCCAATCTCACACCGCTGCAAGGCCAGGGGCTGTCGAGCATCGTGTTTGCCGGCGCGGCTCAATTGGTCGCCATTGGCATGCTCAAGGGCGGCGCCGGGGTTTTTTCGATCCTGTTGACCACGTTGTTGCTGACCTCCCAGCATTTGCTTTACGGAATGAGCATGCGTTCGGTGATTTCCCCGTTGCCGGGCCGCTGGCGTGTGGGGTTGGGCTTTTTGCTCACCGACGAGTTGTTCGCCCTGACCAGTCAGCATGACAAACAGCAGTTCAATCGTTGGTATGCCCTGGGCGTGGGCCTGACGTTCTACATCGCGTGGAACCTCTTCACCCTGGCGGGCATTGTGTTGGGCAGCAGCATTCCGGGCCTTGAACACCTTGGGCTGGACTTCTCCATCGCGGCGACCTTTATTGCCTTGATCACACCGGTGGTGCGCAACGTTCCGACGGTGGTCTGCGTGGCGGTTTCACTGTTCTGTTCGGTGCTGTTCAGCTATTGGCAATGGGGCTCGGCCCTGGTGTTGTCGGGGTTGGCGGGCATGACCGCAGGCTTTATCTGCAACAAATTCTATGTGGGGCGCACATGATGGTCTGGGCTGTGATTATCGGGATGGGCCTGCTGGTGTTCCTGAACCGCTACGTATTTCTTGAACCGCGACTGCCGGTGCGCTTGAGCAGCAATGCCCGGCAGTTTCTCGGTTTTGCGGTGCCGGGCATGCTCACGGCGATCTGCGGGCCCATCGTGTTCATGCCCGACAAGCAGTTGAACCTGCAGTGGGACAACCCCTACCTGATCAGTTCGCTGGTGGCCGTGGGCCTGGTGCTTTACACCCGCAACACCTTGCTCAGCATGTTGTTGAGCATGGGGTTCTTCTTTTTGCTGCGGTGGTGGCTCTGAGTCGTCCCATCTGAAACTGTTCTACGCTTAAAAAAGATGACTGATCTTTTGAGGAAGGGAGGTGGACATGGCCACTGAACCAAAGCGTCCGGACCCGGATGAGGACATCGATGAACCGACGGAGGAAGAGCTCGAGCAGCAGAGGCGTTCGACGCCTGACTGGAAGCATCCTGACGATGGTAAAGAACTGTCGGACCGCGACCAGGAGCGTCCGTTGAAGCCCTGATCGGCTTGTATATACCCCAAAGCCCCGCCATGGATAGCGGGGCTTTTTAATTTCCGATGGTTCAACACCCTGTGGGAGCGAGCCTGCTCGCGATGAAACCATAACATTCAACATCAATGTCGGCTGTTACACCGCCATCGCGAGCAGGCTCGCTCCCACAGGTGCAGCCTCCAGGAGGAGGGCATCGTCAAATGACATGCGCCCGCTGCAACTCGGTCAATGACAATGCCTTCAGACGCGCCAGCAATGGATCGCGCCGGTCCCGGGGATGCGCCAGTTCCACCGCCAGTTCCTGACGAATGCTGCTGGGGCGGTTGTCCATCACCAGCACGCGATCGCTGAGGTACAGCGCTTCATCGACATCGTGGGTCACCAGCAGCAGGGCGATGGCGTGGCGCTCGGCCAGTTGCAGCAACAGATCCTGGAGTTTCATCCGGGTGAAAGCGTCCACCGCGCTGAAGGGCTCGTCCAGCAGCAAAACCTGCGGCCGCGAGTAGAGGCCGCGGGCAATCGCGACCCGTTGCGCCATGCCGCCGGAGAGGGCTTTGGGTAGGGCCTGGGCGAAACCGCCGAGGCCGACTTCTTCGATCAGTTGGGCGACCCAAGCCTTGTCGTAATCGCTGTCGGCGCTGAAACCGATGTTTTGCTCGACCGTCAGCCACGGCATCAATCGCGGTTCCTGAAACACGAAGGCGACTTCGCCGGCGTTGTTGCGCAGTTCGCCCTGAAAGTCTTTTTCCAGGCCGGCGACAATCCGCAGCAAGGTGCTTTTGCCGCAGCCGCTGGGGCCGAGCAGGCTGACGGTTTCCCGGGGCTGCAATTGCAGATGGATGTTTTTCAGGACGGTGGTGGCGGCGAAGGTTTTGCGCTCGACGCGAATGTCCAGCAGGTGTTCGGTCATGGCTCAATCCCCTGTGCTTTGGCCGTTGAAGGTGTCGCGCCAGGCCAGGAAGCGTTTCTCACAGCCTGCGAGGATGCCGTCGCTGAGTTTGCCCAGCAGCGCCAAGACGATGATCGCGGCGAGCACGATATCCGGGCGTGAAGTTTCGCGCCCGTCACTGAGTAAGTAACCCAGGCCCTTGGTCGCAGCGATCAGCTCGGCGGCCACCAGAAACATCCAGGCCAGGCTCATGCCGCTACGCAAGCCGGTGAACAGGCCGGGCAGGGCAGCGGGTAACAGAATCCGCCGCACCAATCGACGCCGGCTGAAGCCATACATCTGCCCGACTTCCACCAGTTTGCGATCGATGTTGCGAATCGCCGCGACGCCGTTGAGGTACACCGGAAAAAAAGCGCCAATGGCGATCAGGACGATTTTCGAGGTCTCGTCGATGCCCAGCCACAGCAGCAACAGCGGCACCCAGGCCAGGCTCGGGATTGAACGCAGGCCGGCGAAAGTCGGCTCCAGCCAGGCTTCGGCTTCGCGGCTCAAACCGACCCAAGCAGCGAACAGCAGCGCCAGACCAGTGCCAATGGCGAATCCCAGCAGCACCCGCAGCAGGCTAGCGCTGATGTGTTTCCACAGCGCGCCTTCGGCCAGGTCCCTCAAGGTCAGCGCGATTTCGCTCGGCGCGGGCATTTGGTAGGACGGCAGCCATCCAATCCGCACGACGAATTCCAGCACAAGGACAATCAATACTGGCAGGGCCAGGCCCTTGAGGCGCAATTGCCAGGCGTTGCCGAGGCGGCGCGGTGCGGGCAACGTCAGGCTGGCGGGCAGGTCTTTGCTGTTGCTGGTCATGGGGGCTCTCCAGTGACGGCTGATTTGAAGCAAGATCAAAGGATCGCAGCCTTCGGTAGCTCCTACATTGATCGGGCACAACCATGAATCCACGGTGTACGCCTATCTCTGTAGGAGCTGCCGAAGGCTGCGATCTTTTGATCTTTATTGACGGGCCACGGTTTCTTTGAAACCGGTGTCGATCAACTGATCGATCACTTGATCTACATTCACCCCACGGCGAACCAGTTCTTCGGAAACCAGAATCGGTGCGGCAGCCTTTGAGGCGATCACATCCCTGGCGCTCAGTTGCGGGCTGCTCAGGTCGGTGCGCGACAGTTGCAGCCGGGCCACTTCCAGCGGCAGACCGGACTCGGTGGCGAGCAACTTCGCCAGCTCGTCAGGATTTTTCACCGCCCAGTCGCGAGCCTTTTCGTAGGCGCTCAGCACCGTTTCGATGGTTTTCGGATGCTCTTTGGCGTAGCTGTCGGTGACGCTGACCACGCCATAACTGTTGAAATTGGTGTTGCGGTACAGCAAGCGCGAACCGGCCTGGACTTCGCTCGCGGCCATGTGCGGATCCAGGCCGGCCCAAGCGTCGACGTCACCTTTCTCCAATGCGGTGCGACCGTCCGGGTGTTGCAAGTGCACCAGCTCCACATCGTCCTTGGTCAGGCCGGCCTGTTGCAGGCTGCGCAGGGTGAACAGGTACGGATCGGTGCCTTTGGTCGCGGCGATTTTCTTGCCTCTGAGGTCGGCCACGGTTTTGTACGGCGAATCCTTGCGCACCACCAACGCCGTCCATTCGGCGCGGCTGTATACGTAAACCGATTTGATCGGACTGCCGTTGGCCCGGCTGAGCACGGCGGCGAGGCTGGCGGACGAGGCGAAGTCGACACCGCCGCTGTTGAGGTATTCCAGCGAGCGGTTGCTGCCCTGGCTCAGCACCCAGCTGACTTTGGTCTGTGGCAGGGCCTTTTCCAGAAAGCCGAAGTGTTTGAGCACCAGGCTGACCGGCGAGTAGTAGGCATAGTCCAGATGCACTTCGGCCGGTGGCGTTTCAGCCGCCTGGGCGAAGGTTGGCAGGCATAGGGCCAGTGCGCAGGCGCTGAGCAGGTGCCTGACGTTGGGAAAACGGAAGATCGGTTTCATGGGACAGCTCCTGGCAAGGCGGCGAGATTCTTATTTCCGAAAAATCATTTTTCGTGAGTGCGTCCTGCGTTAAAGGAATATTGCAGGCTCTGTGCCATGTCCTGGAATTGCCGGTTTATCAGGGGTTGGAGGCGGATGATGGGGTATCAGGGTGCACCGGGGAAAACAGTCTGTTGAGTCACTGTTGCTGGGTAAACACCGACTGTTCCCGGTCATGAGCTTATGCATAAATAGAATTTAATCAGGCTTTTACAAGAGCGTTATGGTCTATAAAAATAACCCTCCAGGAGCCCCTGATGAACCTGTCCCGATACTTGCGCGGTCTGTTGGCCAGCGCCCTGTTTGCCGCGCCTTTGAGCTACGGTGCCGAGCCCGTGGTGTTGCACGTTGGCGATCAGAACTACTACAACATTCGCGCGTCGGTGGAGGCTTCGGGTGTGCTGCAAGGAGCGCCCTACACCGTTGACTGGAAGCACTTCCAGGCCGCTGCGCCGCTGGCCGAAGCGCTGAATACCGGCGCGTTGGACCTGGGTTTTCTCGGTGATTCGGGGTTTCTGTTTCTGGCCGCCAAACAGGCACCGGTCAAGCTGATCGGTGTGTCACGGCAGAACCCGGACACCATCGCCTTGCTGGTGCCCAAGGACTCGCCGGTGAAAACCATCGCCGACCTCAAGGGCAAGAAAGTCGCTTACTGGCCCGGGGCCTGGAGCCAGCAGCTGACCCTGCGCGCCCTGGAACAAGCCGATTTGCCGGACAACTATGTCGACTTCATCAAACTGATGCCAATCGACGCCGCTGCCGCGTTACCCCAAGGCAGCATCGACGCGTTTCCGGTCTGGGAACCCTACATTTCCCAGCAGATTCTGTTCTCCGGCGCCCGGCCGATTCTCACCGCCAAAAACCTGATGCCCGGCCTGAGCGCCATCACCGCTTCGACGCCTTCGATCGACAGCAAACGCGAAGCCATTGCCGACTTCCTGGTGCGCCTGAAAAAGGCCCGGGCCTGGGTCGACACTCACACTGACGAGTACGCCGATCTCTGGGCGAAAAAGGCCAACCTTGATCAGAATGTATCGCGCCATTGGCTGCGCCAGGCGCACATGAGCGTCGGCCCGGTGGATCAGCAGGCCGCGGCAGATCTGCAAAGCACCGCGGACTTCCTGTTCAAGGTCAAGGCATTGCCGGCCGCCCTGGCGACGGCACCGATCATCGACAGCTCGTTCCAGCAGGCGCTGACGCAATAACCGAAAATCGAAGGCATAACGCGAGTCCGGGAGCGGGCGCTGGAACCAAACACTGTGTACCCTTATCCAACCTCGGCTTGCAGCGATCTGCGAGCCGGTCGAGGGATGAATGGGCGAGGGGTTTTTGCCATTAAACGTGATGACCGCAAGGTCTGGTCCAAGGCAAAACATGAAACAGTTGGTCAAGGTTTTCTCCGCGTTCGCCATCGCAGTCGGCTTGCTGGGCTGCATTGCCGCGCCCATTGAAATGACTCCGCAAACGCAACAAGGTCTGCGCACGCAAGCGCCGATCCGTTTTCTGCTGACCTTCGACGACGGACCCAGCGCGTCCGGTTTTTACAACCCGACGGTCACCGTGCTCGACAGCCTCGCGCGCAATCCGCTGCAACCCGACATTAAAGCCGTATTCTTCGTGCAGACCCGTGACTCACGTGCCGGCGGCAGTGAAGCGGGTCGACAGATCATGCGTCGCGAACACGCCGAAGGTCACCTGTTGGGTTTCCACACCGCCACGCGCCGGCACACCAACCATCGTTCACTGGACCCGGAAGAACTGGAGCAGTCGCTCACTGATGGCAGCGCAGATATTGCTGCGATCACTGGCGCCTCGCCGACCCTGCTACGCCCGCCGTTCTGGAACTATGACAAGCGCACCTTTGCGGCCTATCAACAGCATGGCATGCACGTACTGCTGACCGACCTGAGCGCCAATGACGGCAAAATCTGGGGTTTCAACGCCAGCCCTCGTCGGCGGGCCAATATGCTGCGGCAGCTGTCCGAAGTCCGCGAACGCATCGCCCTCGGCGAGTTGCCGACGGTGGACGGGGTGATTCCGGTGGTGGTGACCTTTCACGACCTGAATCGCTACACCGCCCGGCATACCCGCGAATACCTGCAAATCCTGTTGGACAGCGCCCGTGACACAGGTCTAGTGACGGCGCAAAAAGCGTTTTACGACGATACGGCAGCACTGCAGCGGGCGGCCATGGCGCGTACTGTCCGTGACAGTTCAGAGGCGGTTGAGTTGCCAGGGATCTGGAACTGGTTATGGGACGGGGATGCTCACTGAGCGATGCCGGGCGATTAACAGTTCAAAGTGAGAAGTAGCTAACACTAATTGTTAGCGTTCGCTGGCGCGGGTTTATTGAAGTTGATCTACGCTTGAGTGGATCCAATCGGAAAACCGTCCCCGAGGGTGCTCGCCATGGTTCCAGTTCCCCAGCTTTGCAGCATTGTGGAGTCCGGTTTCAAACCGTTGTCCTGCGAATGCACCGTGAATCGCGATGAAACATTGCGGATCAAGGTCTTCGATTGCACCACCGGACGGATTGAGCTGTTGATTACCGGCGTATCGCCCGACGAGTTGACCAGTGTCCGCGATATTTCCAATCTGATCGGCGAACTTCGCGCCGAAATGCGCGCCGGGCGCCGAGCCTTTGCCGGAGTCATGGCTTGATTTACGAACCTTCGCGCGGCAGCAGTTCATCGATCATCTGCAAACAATGATTCAACCCCGGCGATACATCGCCCACGCGCCTGCTGAGGATGATCGGCGAGGTGGCGTTGTCTTCCAGCACCGGGGTGAAGCCAATATCGTCGCGGTGCAGCAACTGCACTGAAGCCGGCACCAACGTCACCCCGATTCCCGCCCCCACCAGCCCGATCGCCGTTTGCAGCTCATTGGTCCATTGCGCCACGTTGATGTGCACGCCATAGGATTCAAACAACGCGATCACATGATCGGCATAACTGGGGCGCGGGTTACCGGGGTAAAGCACAAAGGGTTCCTTCGCCAGTTCACGAAGGCTGATGGGCCTGGCGAGGAGCGGATGGCCGGCGGGCAGGGCGGCGACCAGTCGATCTTCGGTGAGCACGGTCTGGAGGATCGCCGGGTCGTCGATGCGGATGCGCCCGAAGCCGATATCAATGCGCCCGGCCTTGAGCGCTTGCACCTGTTGCAACGTGGTCATTTCCGAGAGCCCCAACTCCAGCGCCAGCGGCTCACCGCTGCGCAGTCGGCGAATCAGTTCCGGCAGCACGCCATAGAGTGTCGATGGTGCAAAGCCGATGCCCAGCCAGGTCTTTTCGCCCAAACCGATCCGCCGTGTGTTGTCGCACACCTTGCCCAGTTGTTCGAGCAGGGCGGTGGAGTGTTCATGGAAAAACCGCCCGGCGTCCGTCAGCTTCAGCGGTCGGCCACGATCCAGCAGAAGCACCCCGAGTTCGTCTTCCAGTTGCTGGATCTGCCGGCTCAGCGGCGGTTGGGCGATGTGCAGCAGTTCGGCGGCGCGGGTGAAGTTGAGGGTTTGAGCCAACACCTGAAAATACCGCAGGTGACGCAGTTCCATGAGGCCTCCGCACATTGATCTGTTGAATACCTTTAAGGTATCGAGCCAGACCAATTCTATATTGGCCGCCTGGAAAAAGCCGTATGAGAATCCGTTCCAGAACTTTAAGAACCTGACGGGTATCGACATGCGTGCAACTGCCATTGAATCGATCGAGACGATCATCGTCGATCTGCCGACCATTCGCCCGCACAAGCTGGCGATGCACACCATGCAAAACCAGACCTTGGTGATCATCCGTGTGCGCTGTGCCGACGGTATTGAAGGGATTGGTGAATCGACCACCATTGGCGGTCTGGCCTATGGCAACGAAAGCCCGGACAGCATCAAGACCAACATCGACAAGCACTTCGCGCCACTTTTGATTGGCCAGGACAGCGGCAATGTGAATGCCGCAATGTTGCGCCTGGAGCGCAGCATTCGTGGCAACACCTTCGCCAAATCAGGTATCGAAAGTGCCTTGCTCGACGCGCAGGGCAAGCGCCTGGACCTGCCGGTCAGCGAGCTGCTGGGCGGCCGTGTTCGTGATGCGCTGCCGGTGGCCTGGACCCTGGCCAGCGGCGACACCGCCAAGGACATCGCCGAAGCGGAACAAATGCTCGACCTGCGTCGCCATCGGATCTTCAAGCTGAAAATCGGCGCTGGCGAGGTCAACCGCGACCTGGCCCACGTCATTGCGATCAAAAAGGCGCTGGGCGATCGCGCCAGCGTGCGGGTCGATGTCAATCAGGCCTGGGACGAAGCGGTCGCGCTGCGCGCTTGCCGGATCCTCGGAAGCAACGGCATCGACCTGATCGAACAACCGATCTCGCGCAATAACCGCGCCGGCATGGTGCGCCTGAATACCGTGAGCCCGGCGCCGATCATGGCCGATGAATCCATCGAATGCGTAGAGGATGCCTTCAACCTGGCACGCGAGGGCGCGGCTTCGGTATTCGCCCTGAAAATCGCCAAGAACGGCGGCCCACGTGCCGTGTTGCGAACCGCCGCGATTGCCGAGGCGGCGGGTATTGGCCTGTACGGCGGCACCATGCTCGAAGGCGGCATCGGCACGCTGGCCTCGGCCCATGCCTTCGTCACCCTGAACACACTGGGCTGGGACACCGAGCTGTTCGGCCCGCTGCTGCTTACCGAAGACATTCTCAGCGAGCCATTGGTCTATCGCGATTTCCAACTGCACGTTCCGCAAACACCGGGGCTGGGCCTTCTTCTGGATGAAGAGCGCCTGGCGTTTTTCCGTCGGGACAAAGTCTCCAGGACCACATCCACTGCCGTTCATCAAGCCTGAGGAGGGCATCATGCTGTTTCACGTAAAAATGACAGTGAATTTACCGGTCGACATGAACCCGGAACGTGCCGCTCAGCTCAAGGCCGACGAAAAAGCCCTGGCCCAGCGCCTGCAAGAGCAAGGCAAGTGGCGTCATCTGTGGCGCATCGCCGGGCTCTATGCCAATTACAGCGTGTTCGATGTCGACAGCGTTCAGGAACTGCATGACCTGCTGATGCAATTGCCGTTGTACCCGTACATGGCGATCGAAGTCACCGCGATGTGCCGGCATCCTTCTTCCATTCGCGAGGATGACCGCTGAACCCAGCCTGTTCAGTTCGCTACGCTAATAATTACAAGATGAGGAACCACCATGAACGTCAAGATTTCCCACACTGCCAGTGCCCAGAAGTTTCTCGAAGACGCCAGCGGTCTGCATAACGAAGCCGGCGATCCGCGGGTCAAGGCGCTGATTTACCGGATCCTGCGCGATTCGGTGAACATCATCGAAGACCTGGCCGTGACCCCGGAAGAGTTCTGGAAAGCCGTCAACTACCTCAACGTGCTGGGTGCGCGTCAAGAGGCCGGGTTGGTGGTGGCCGGGCTCGGTCTGGAGCATTACCTCGACCTGCTGATGGATGCCGAAGATGAACAGGCCGGCAAGGCCGGCGGCACACCACGGACCATCGAAGGGCCGCTGTATGTGGCGGGTGCGCCACTGTCGGAAGGTGAAGCACGGCTGGACGATGGCGTCGATCCGGGTGTGGTGCTGTTCATGCAGGGCCAAGTGCGCAATACCGCCGGCGAACCGCTGGCTGGCGCGGTGGTGGATGTGTGGCACGCCAACACCGGCGGCACTTATTCGTACTTCGATACCACTCAATCGGAATTCAACCTGCGTCGTCGTATCGTCACTGATGCCGAGGGCCGGTACCGTTTTCGCAGCATCGTGCCGTCGGGCTACGGCTGCCCGCCGGACGGTCCGACCCAGCAATTGCTCGATCAACTGGGCCGTCATGGTCAGCGGCCGGCGCACATTCACTTCTTCATCTCTGCGCCGGATCATCGTCACCTGACCACCCAGATCAACCTCGACGGCGATCAATACCTGCATGACGATTTCGCCTACGCCACCCGTGACGAACTGATCGCCAAAATCACCTTCAGCGATGATCCGCAGCGTGCGGCGGCCCATGGTGTCAGTGGTCGCTTTGCCGAAATCGATTTCGATTTCACCTTACAATCCTCTGCCCAGCCTGAAGAGCAGCAACGCCACGAGCGGGTGCGTGCGCTCGAGGACTGATACCCTCGACCAGCCGAACCTTTGTGGGAGCGAGCCTGCTCGCGAAAGCGGAGTGTCAGTCAACGTTGATGTTGAAGCTGATGGCCCTTTCGCGAGCAGGGCTCGCTCCCACAGGTCGGTCAACTGACACACCGTTACAACCACTGCCCTGGAATGGCCTGACGCAACCGATAACAACAATGAGAGTGAACCGATGATGCAAGCGCAATTGTTGAGTCATCGCAGCAGAGTCTTCGACCACGCCGACCCCTACGCGGTGTCGGGCTACGTCAATCAGCATGTCGGCAACCATTGCCTCCGGATGCCCAGGGCCGGGCGGCCGCTGGCCAGCCTCGATCATCGCAAATTCGCCAGCCTCGACCTGTGCCGCATCAGTTACGGCGCCAGCGTGCGGGTTATGTCCCATGCGCTGGACAGCATCTATCACTTGCAAGTGTTGCTGCGTGGCAACTGCCTGTGGCGTGGTCATGGCCAGGAACACTACTTCGCTCCCGGCGAGTTGCTGCTGATCAACCCTGACGATCCAGTGGATCTGACCTATTCCAGTGATTGCGAAAAATTCATCCTGAAAGTCCCCGCGCGGCTGCTGGAGTCGGTGTGCGAAGAGCAGCGCTGGCGGTACCCGGGGCAGGGCGTGCGGTTCCTGGAGAACCGTTATCAGCTCAATGAGCTGGAAGGTTTCGTCGGTCTGCTGGCGATGATTTGCCAGGAGGCGGAAGCCACCGAACAGATTCCCCGGGTGCAGGAGCACTATGCGCAAATCGTGGTCAGCAAGATGCTCGGCCTGATGAAGACCAACGTCATGCGCACCGATCCCGGCTCACCCTCGGCCACGTTCGAGGCGCTGGTCGATTACATCGCGTGCAACCTCAAGCAGGACATCGACAGCGAAGAACTGGCGCGCCAGGCGCGGATGAGCCTGCGGTCGCTGTATGGGTTGTTCGAACGCAACGCGGGGGACACGCCGAAAAACTACATCCGGCAGAAAAAGCTCGAACGTATTCACGCCAACCTGAGCGACCCGACCTGCAACGTGCGCAACGTCACGGAAGTGGCCATGGATTACGGCTTTCTGCACCTGGGCCGGTTCTCCGACAGCTACCGCAAACAGTTCGGCGAATTGCCGTCGGACACCCTCAAACGTCGCCACTGAATAGGTTGCGATAAATAACCTGTGGCGAGGGAGCTTGCTCCCGCTGGGCTGCGAAGCGGCCCCACTCTCTTCCTGAAAGAATGGGACTGCTGCGCAGTCCAGCGGGAGCAAGCTCCCTCGCCACATTGGCACGCGTCAATCACCGATCGCTCTCTGCACAAAACGGATACAGGTCTGCACCCGGCGGATAGTCCGCCCCATCCCCTCGTCCTAGCATGGCCCTGCCTGAATAAAAACAATGGAGGCGGCGGCCATGACCCTGCGACCCGAATACCTTCACTCCCTGCTTGAAGAAGACCCTGAGCAGGGCATCTATCGCTGCAAGCGCGAGATGTTCACCGATCCGCGGCTGTTCGACCTCGAGATGGAACACATCTTTGAAGGCAACTGGCTGTACCTCGCCCACGAAAGCCAGATCCCCAACAACAACGATTTCTACACCACCACCATGGGGCGTCAGTCGATCTTCATCGCGCGCAACAAGGACGGTGAACTGAACGCCTTTATCAATGCGTGCAGCCACCGTGGAGCGATGCTCTGCCGGCACAAGACCGGCAACAAGAGTTCGTACACCTGCCCATTCCACGGCTGGACCTTCAACAACTCCGGCAAGCTGCTCAAGGTCAAGGACCCGGCGGCGGCTGGCTACCCGGCGAGCTTCAATTGCGAAGGCTCCCACGACCTGACCAAAGTCGCGCGTTTCGAATCCTATCGCGGTTTCCTGTTCGGCAGCCTCAAGGCCGATGTCGTGCCGTTGGTTGAACATTTGGGCGAGTCGGCGAAGATCATCGACATGATTGTCGACCAGTCCGCCGATGGCCTGGAAGTGCTGCGCGGTTCCTCCAGTTATATCTACGAAGGCAACTGGAAACTCACCGCCGAAAACGGTGCCGACGGTTATCACGTCAGCTCGGTGCACTGGAACTACGCCGCGACCCAGAACCAGCGCAAACAGCGCGAGGCCGGTGATTGCAACCCGACCATGAGCGCCGGCGCCTGGGCCAAGCAGGGCGGCGGTTTCTATTCCTTTGACAAGGGCCACATGCTGCTCTGGACCCGTTGGTCCAACCCCGAGGACCGTCCGCTGTACGAGCGTCGCGACGAGTTGGCCCGGGATTTCGGCAAGGCTCGCGCCGACTGGATGATCGAGAATTCGCGCAACCTGTGCCTGTACCCGAACGTGTACCTGATGGACCAGTTCAGCTCGCAGATTCGCATTGCCCGGCCGATCTCGGTCAACCGCACCGAAATCACCATTTACTGCATCGCCCCCAAAGGCGAAAGCGATCACGCCCGTTCGAGCCGGATTCGTCAGTACGAGGATTTCTTCAACGTCAGCGGCATGGCGACCCCGGACGATCTGGAAGAGTTTCGCTCCTGCCAGACGGGTTACCAGGGCAGCGTCACCACGTGGAACGACATGTCCCGTGGCGCCGAACATTGGGTCGAAGGCGCTGATGACGCGGCCAAGGAAATCGACCTGCATCCGCTGCTCAGCGGCGTGCGTACCGAAGACGAAGGCCTGTTCGTGTTGCAACACAAGTATTGGCAGCAAACGATGCTCAAGGCGTTGGCCGCGGAGCAGTCCGAACTGATTGCAGTGGAGGCCGTGCAATGACCATTACCTATGACGCGGTGCGCGATTTTCTCTACCGCGAAGCACGCTACCTCGACGACAAACAATGGGACGACTGGCTGGAGTTGTACGCGCCGGACGCCACGTTCTGGATGCCATCCTGGGATGACAACGACGAGCTGACAGAAGACCCGCAGCGGGAAATCTCGCTGATCTGGTACGGCAACCGCACCGGCCTGGAAGACCGCATCTTCCGCATCAAGACCGAGCGTTCCAGCGCCAGCGTGCCGGACACCCGCACCTCGCACAACCTCAGCAATATCGAGCTGCTCGAACAGGCAGACGGGCTATGCAAGGTGCGCTTCAACTGGCACACCCTGAGCTTTCGCTACAAGACCGTCGACAGCTATTTCGGCAGCAGCTTCTACACCCTGGATGTGCGCGGTGAGAACCCATTGATCAAGGCCAAGAAAGTGATCCTGAAGAACGACTACGTTCGCCAGGTCATCGATGTCTACCACCTCTGAGGCGGCCGTCATGACTCATTCCATTGCATTCAATTTCGAAGATGGCGTCACCCGATTCATCGACGCCAACGCCGGCGAAACCGTGGCCGATGCCGCGTATCGCCAAGGCATCAATATTCCACTGGACTGCCGCGACGGCGCTTGCGGCACCTGCAAGTGCTTCGCCGAGGCTGGCCGCTATGATTTGGGCGAGGACTACATCGAAGATGCGCTCAGCGCCGACGAAGCGCAGCAGGGTTTTGTCCTGACCTGCCAGATGCGGGCGCAGAGCGATTGCGTGGTGCGGGTGCCAGTTTCATCGGATGTCTGCCGCACCCGTCAGGCCAGTTATGACGCGACCATCAGCGCCGTGCGGCAGTTGTCCGACAGCACCATCGCGCTGTCGATCAAGGGCGAAGCCTTGAGCAAACTGGCGTTCCTGCCGGGGCAGTATGTGAACCTCGGGGTTCCCGGCAGCGAGCAGACTCGGGCTTATTCGTTCAGCTCGTTGCAGCGCGACGGCGAAGTCAGTTTTCTGATTCGCAACGTGCCCGGTGGCTTGATGAGCAGCTTCCTGACCGGCATGGCCAAGGCCGGCGACAGCATGAGCCTCGCCGGGCCTTTGGGCAGCTTCTATCTGCGCGACATCCGCCGTCCATTGTTGCTGCTGGCCGGTGGCACCGGTCTGGCACCGTTTACCGCGATGCTGGAAAAAATCGCCGAGCAGGGCAGTGAACATCCGCTGCATTTGATCTACGGCGTGACCAACGATTTCGACCTGGTGGAACTCGATCGACTCGAAGCCTTCGCCGCACGAATCCCGAACTTCAGCTTCAGTGCCTGCGTGGCCAATCCCGACAGCCGGCACCCGCTCAAGGGTTACGTGACCCAACACATCGAGCCACGGCATTTGAACGATGGCGACGTCGACGTCTACCTGTGCGGCCCGCCGCCGATGGTCGAAGCGGTCAGCCAGTTCATCCGCGAGCAAGGCATTGCGCCGGTGAACTTCTACTACGAAAAATTTGCCGCCAGCGCGGCCTGAGCCGTGCTGGGGGAGCGATGAAAATCCTGTGGGAGCGTGACTTGCCCGCGAAGAATGCACCGCGGTTTTTCAGGCATTACGCGTCATCGTTCTTCGCGGGCAAGCCACGCTCCCACAGGTTCTGCGTTTTAACTTACCTGGTTCGCTCCCACAGAACTAACTGGCCGGCATCCTTCGTCACGAGGTACACATGAACAGATTCCACGAAAAAGTCGCGCTGATTACCGGTGCCGCCCAAGGCATCGGCCGGCGCGTGGCTGAACGCATGGCCGCCGAAGGTGCGCGGCTGATTTTGGTCGACCGCTCCGATCTGGTGTTCGAACTCCAGAAGGAATTGGGGCAGAGCAGCCAGGTACTCGCCTTGACCGCCGACCTTGAGCAGTACAGCGAATGCAGGCGCGTTATGCGCACCGCTGTCGAACGTTTTGATCGCCTCGATGTGCTGGTCAATAACGTCGGCGGCACAATCTGGGCCAAGCCTTTCGAGCACTATGAAGAGCAGCAGATCGAAGCCGAAGTCCGCCGTTCGTTGTTCCCGACGCTGTGGTGTTGCCATGCCGCGCTGCCGTTCATGCTCGAACAAGGCAGTGGCGCCATTGTTAACGTTTCGTCTATTGCGACCCGTAGCGTCAATCGCGTGCCATACGGTGCGGCGAAGGGCGGGGTCAATGCGCTGACCGCATGCCTGGCGTTCGAAACGGCCGGTCGTGGCGTGCGGGTCAACGCGACCGCCCCCGGTGGCACCGAGGCGCCGCCGCGGCTGATCCCGCGCAATGCCGCGGAACAAAGCGCTCAGGAAAAGCTCTGGTACCAGCAGATTGTCGACCAGACCCTCGACAGCAGTTTGATGAAGCGCTATGGCACGCTGGATGAGCAGGCAAGCGCTATCCTGTTTCTGGCCAGCGACGAAGCCTCCTACATCACCGGGATGGTCATGCCGGTCGGTGGCGGCGATCTGGGCTGAAAAGCTTGCAGATGGCATCGGCTAAAGCCTGAATACCTGCGATCTACAAGCGGCGCTGAAACGCTTTGACGATTCTGAGCGTAGCGTCGCTTGTTTTCAGGTTCTGGACGGCGTCCAGCGGATGCCAGATGCAGTCATGGATTTCATTCTGTGGCCGAGCCTCTGCGATGTTTACGACCGACGCCTCGTAAACATGGTGCCGGGTGCTGGTCGTTTCCCATTCCATCAAGTACAGCATGTCATCGACCTCAAGCCCTGTTTCTTCATAGAGCTCTCGCATGGCCGCGCCCGCAGCGGTTTCGCCAGGCTCGACTTTTCCGCCGGGCAAGGTCCAGCGAGACTTGGGTTTGCGCACCAGGAGAATGTGCCGATCCTGCTCGCAAATGACGGTTGCACGTACTTTCATGGGTTACCCGACTGCTGCTTGTCACAAAACAGTCATAAAAATGCAATATTCAGACCGACATCCGAAGAAGTGTCTGCTTCAAGGGTTGGAGTCGACAGGGCGGCTGAAGGTGCAATGAACTGCCGGAATCCTGACGCGACGTCTGGCTGGCACTTCAGTGAAGGTCGGGTGTAAGGTAATTGAGTCGATCCAGGACTATCACTGCCGAAATGGAGGTGACTATGAGCGTTCCGATGCTGACCAAAATGCACATGAACGGCTACGACGTACTCAGCGTGAACAACGGCCCCTGGCGGGTGTGCACCAAAGGTGACCGGTTGGGAGCCTTTGGCAGCAGAGAGGAGGCGCTGGCTTATGCGGCTTCGCTTCCCGCCTACAGAGCCCGGTCGGGTAAAGCGTCGCGTAGCCACAAATCAGACAAATAGCGCGCTGAAGCCCAGGTACGCCGGGGCGTGGTAGCAGCTGCCGAGCCTGCGAGGCAGCTGCTACATGGGGTCAATACCCGCCGCCACCCATCCCGCCTGTGGAAGGGGAATATTCTCTGGCTTTTTGTTGGGCACGACTCCATTGCGCACAGGTCATGAAGCTTTTGTGGTCGACCTTGCCCAGCTTGTCGAAACTGACGTTGTACGGCTGCTGATGACCGGCCTGCGTCAGCTTGTAGTCAAAGCAGGTACCAGGTTCCACCGTGCGCTTGGTGATCGATAATGGCTGGCCGCCAATCTGCTGGACTTGCTCCTTGCTCATGCCAGTCTCGACCTTGGCGACCAGCGGTTGGTCTCGATAAATATGTGATTCCGTGGTGCAGCCACTTGACGCCGCCAGCACGGCGATCAGCGCGCATAGAGGCTTGTTCATGGCAGCGCTCTCTAGTGAACTTTCGTTCGAGTGATGGATTTTGCTTTCACTTCTTCAGCATAGCCCGCCAGTCGCTCTTCATCGCCCTGGAACAACGCGCACAGCCTTAGCGTTGCCTCTGCGTCCACATCATTGCCGGCCTGGCGCAACTGCTCGGCGATGCGCAAAAGCTCTACCGCCGACCACCTCAGGTCCGAGGCTACACCTTGCAGGTCGCGCCGAAGTTGCTGTTCATATTCGTTAAGCCACATGATGACCTCCTGCAATTCCCCGCTACGAAATAGTAGTCCCATTTACCTGTCTGGAGCGTTATGTTCGTCTGATCGCAAGAGAGTCGAAATCATGCAACAACCTGTCTACCAACTGCTGGAAGTCACCAACGGCAAGCCGATCAAACTCTGGACCGAGGGTGTGCCGGTTGAAAGCGAAGCCCGGCAACAATTGATCAATACCGCGAAGATGCCGTTCATCTTCAAGCATCTGGCGGTGATGCCGGATGTGCATCTGGGCAAAGGGTCCACCATCGGCAGTGTGATCCCCACCATGGGCGCGATCATTCCGGCGGCCGTAGGGGTGGACATCGGTTGCGGCATGATTGCCGCGCGCACGTCACTGACCGCCGCCGACTTGCCAGACAACCTGCACGGCCTGCGCAGCGCCATCGAAAAGGCCGTGCCTCATGGCCGCACGTTGAGCCGTGGCCGCCGCGATGAAGGCGCCTGGAATCACGTTCCACAGCAGGCCGATCAAGCCTGGGCGGCGCTGAGCTCACGGTTCAAGGCGATCACCGACAAATACCCGAAACTCGCCAGCACCAACAATCGTCATCACCTGGGCACCCTCGGTACCGGTAATCACTTCATCGAGGTCTGCCTGGACGAGGCCAATCGCGTCTGGTTCATGCTCCATAGCGGTTCTCGCGGCGTTGGCAATGCCATCGGGACCCTGTTCATTCAATTGGCCCAGGCGGACATGCGCCAGCACATCGCCAATCTGCCGGACCGCGATCTGGCCTATTTCAAGGAAGGCAGCCGGCATTTCGATGACTACGTCGAAGCGGTGGGCTGGGCTCAGGACTTCGCCCGGCAGAACCGCGCGTTGATGATGCAGGCGGTGATTCAGGCCGCGCGGCAAGTGATCCGCAAACCCTTCGAGGTCGCGCTGGAGGCTGTGAACTGTCACCACAATTACGTGCAGAAAGAGCGGCACTTCGGCGAAGACGTGCTGGTCACCCGCAAGGGCGCGGTGTCGGCGAAGAAGGGCGAACTGGGGATCATTCCCGGCTCCATGGGCGCCAAAAGCTTCATCGTTCGGGGGCTCGGTAACGAGCAATCGTTCTGTTCCTGCAGCCACGGTGCCGGTCGGACCATGAGCCGCACCAAAGCCAAAAATACCTTCACTGTCGCAGACCAGATCCGCGCGACCGCTCATGTGGAGTGCCGCAAGGATGCGGCGGTCATCGATGAGATTCCGATGGCTTACAAGGACATCGATAAAGTCATGTACGCCCAGCGAGATCTGGTGGAAGTAGTGCACACCTTGCGACAGGTGGTCTGCGTGAAGGGGTAGAGAGGGAACGGCTTCCATTGGTCGGGAACATTAACGCGAATGAACAGCTCTGCTGTCGTATTGAGGTAATGATTCATTCGCTAGGGAGGCTATCTCAAATGACGACTACCGATGATTTCAGACACCATGCGCATGAACTGATCGTTGACCTGGATGCGGCAACCACGGAAATGATGAAACTGATCTCGGCCCATCAGTTGAGCGGCGCGGAATGGGAGCGGGTCACGAAATGGCAGCATGAAGCGTACGAGCGATGGATGACGTACCTGAATGCGAGGTCGTATTCCGACTCCGGCTCGGGGGCCGAACCGGGGAAGGGCGAAGCCCCTGTATAGACCCGCGCCGTATGTCGCAGCCATATGTCGGAATCCAGGAACGGTCATTCCTGAAATAACTTCCAAGAGCAAACAGTCCCTGGGAGTTTGGCTATGAATGATGATCGCAAAAAGGCAGCCCTCGATGCCTGGTACCGGCTCTTGAGAGAACCGGAGGCCGGGATGGATTGTGAAGAACACTACGACAAATTGCTGAAAGCGGCGGATGAAATGGAGGGAGCCGGGCTCATCAACAACGCCGAATGGCGCGAGCTGGTGCGCGATGCTCGGGGAGCTTTTTCCATTGCAATCGATGGTGTCGGAAGTGGAGCAGTCAGCAGATGACTTAAAAATAGTGTGGATATTTAATGAGTTAAGAGATTTAGTAACTGGATAGTGAGTCAGAATATCTTGTTACAAGTCGCACGATTGGGTAATATCGCCCCCGCGTTCACCACCACGGTTTATGCATTTTTAAAGCCCAGGCGTCCATCAGCTGCCTGGGCTTTTTTTTGTCTGGAATTTGGAATGGCTTATGCGCGCGCTGCCGGCAGAGAGCCAGCAGCGTCGATGATGAGCGTGATGGACAAACGTTATTGATGCCTGTCGTTACCCGACTGGATCAGCCTTGCGCCGATCGCTGCCGGACGGGTTGCCAGTGTCAAGAAGCCTCCTTTCTACCAGGACATTTTGCAGGGCCTGGCGTGCCGAAGGGCTTAACTGATCTTCTCTCTCCTTGAGTTCGAGCAAGATGGGGTTGGACCATCCACGATAGGTTTGCTCGGAAATTCGAGTAGATGTCATCGATCTCTCCTTTGATGAATCGCCCGACAACACAGTGGGCGAAGTCCTGTGCGCTAAAAATCCTAGTTGAGGAAACGACTTGTCGCCAGTGAGCGGATTGCAATGAGGTGCCGATCATCCTTCGCGACGCGGGTAGTCCACGATTCGGGCGTAAACTAAAGAGGCTACCTCACCAAAAGGAGCCGCATATGATCGCCGACCAAATGAATAGACAGGAGTCGGAGCAAGGCGCTGTTTGGGATCAATACTTCTGTGCCGCGTTGATTGCCGAAAGCAATCTGACGGCACCGGTGGTAGGAGAAGCCACCCACGAAGACAGGCAGAATCTGTTAATCCAAAGGGCCAAAGCACTCGCCGATAAGATGCTGGAAAACAGAAGATAACCGGAGCCCAGCCATTGCGCTGGGCTCTTCACTTTCTGAGATTCTTATCTTTGTGCCAAGTGAACGCTCCCTGGTCGCGGATCGTCTACAGTTGGTAATTCATGGATACGGAGATCGAACATGAAGTGCCTAATCTGTCAGGCTGCCTCTAATGCTGTTCACGCGGCTGGAGACTGGTCAGAAGTCAAATGCTCGGCCGGATGTGGACGCTACAAGGTCTCGGCGAACCTTATGGCGAAAATGAAACTCAAGAACGAATTCTTTGATATCGAACGCACAAGACGATGGCTTGAGATGTCCCGAATCGATGAGCCGGTGCCCTTGATATCCACCTATGACTACCACGTTGCCTTATTGCATCGCGACACCGAGGAGAGGTCGGTCATCGCGCCGATTCGCGCCAGGCAGCCGTTGACTTCGGATTAGGATCCGTCCCCCAATGCTGACGAAGGCTCTGTAGGAGCTGCCAAAGGCTGCTCCTACAGAGGCTCACGCAGGTATTGCTCGATCTATCGACAAAAAACAAGCAACCTCCATGGATAGCCCCTGTCGATATCAACATGTCCCGCTATTCGTCATCGCACCTACCCAGGTTGTCAGCATTTATGGCGGGCTGAAAGCGGCTAACTGAATGATCAGGAGGTGGCTATGCACTGTCCGCTTTGTGGAAACACTAATGCGCTGGAAGATCTTTCGTTCGGGGGCGGCTTGCGCATTTATTGTGAGCCGTGCGGTGGTTTCTATCGGATTTCAACAACCCTGAATGCCTTGGCCGACGGAAAAACCTATGACACCGAGCGCACTCGAGCCCGACTGAAAAAGAAGCGTGAAACTGACAAGTTGGAAGACCAGGAGCCGGCGCTAGGCGCGGAGGACAAGGACCTGCTCATCGAGCCAAACTGATGTGTTCTGCAATAAGCATGGGACCCAGCGAACGACGCACTGGGTGTGGGAAGGTTATCTCGGCGAGACAGTTGCGGCGGATGTGTGCACAAGGACTCGCCTGACCCTGAAGCCGGGTTTCGAACGGATTCCAGGTCAGGCGAGCGTCCCAGATCCATGCGAGCTTTAATCCTGATGAACACTTAAGCGGCCCGGTCAATGAGCCTGTGCCACTCCGCGCAAAACCGTAGCAGCGGCGGATTGAGATCGAGTGCTGGCAATGTTTCCCAGCGATACGACGCCAACCAGACGCTTGTCTCGGCTGAGCACGGGCAGGCGACGCAGTTGCACGTCCGCCATGTTTTTTGCCACATGCTCTATGTCTTCATCCTCAAAGCAATAGCGGATGCCGCCAGTCATTACTTTACTGATAGGGGTTTTGCCGGGGAGTCCTTCGGCTACGGCCCTGATGGCTATATCCCGATCCGTGATCATGCCAATCAGACGCTCTTGCTCCTCAACCATGATGGCGCCGCTATCGATCCTGGCCATCATGTTCGCGGCCTCCTGGATCGTCTGGCTTGGTTTGGCTGTTAAAACATCTTTCGTCATAACTTCCGAAATCTTCATGAAAAGACTCCTTTAAAGTGATGCTTCAGTGATTAAGGGCTGCCAATTTTTTCGACTTGGAGGGGAAGTGCGGGTTCAGATTGTTTTATCCCCGCTCGTCATGGTCGCGGGGCGTCACTGGGGATTCATACACGCGGGGTGAGTCTGGGGGCGAGTCATTTGCTCAGGTCGTCGATAGGGTCTATCAGTTCTGAGCCCTGGTTCCTCACATTGCCCACGGCCATGTCCACTTTGAACCATTCGAAGACGTCGCAAGGTTCGCGTTGCTGCAGGAGTATCTGCTCGGCGCGCTCCTTGGGCGTGTAGGGATCAATCCACTCCCGGGCCAGTTCGGGACTGAGCGTCACAGGCCGACGGTCATGAATATCCACCATGCCGCCTTCACTGTCCGCGGTGATGATCACGAAGCCGTCATGCTCGTCCGGCTCCTTTTCGTACCTTGGATACTGACCAATGGCGGCGCACAGGATCGGCGCGCGATCCTTGCGACGGATCAGGTAAGGCTGTTTCTTCGGACCGCCCTCGTAAACCCATTCAAACCAGTTGTCGATGGCAATGATTGCCCGGTGCGGCCATATTTCCTTGAAGAATGGGTCGTGGGCGACTTTCTCAACCCTGGCGTTGATCGGTGTCGCGTGATCCCTGGCCCAGTGCGGTCGCCAGCCCCAACGAATCCTGTCGGCGTGCAGCATGCCGCTTTCCTCGTGGAACAGGGCGAGCTGAGTCGACGGCGCGGCGTTGTAGAGCTCGAGCGGCAGATCGCCAGCATTGTTGACCAGGGCGTTGGGCATACTCAGCGCCGCCACGAACTCGTGAATGCCTCGATACTGCGAAAGTCGTCCGCACATGGCTGAGCCCTCATGCTTAAGCCCATCACTGGGGGCGTACCCCGAGCAGCCGAAGTCGGATGGGGGTCAATGAACCGCCGAGGACCTGGGAACCGCGACGTGATCAAATCTGGAAATCTCTTTGATCCAGAAACGACGATATTTAGTCTGGTCTGGCGACAGCGGTTTGTGATTTGACCAGGGATGCTCGGTTTTCAAGCTGGCGCGGTACACCTCCCACTCCTTCTCCTCGGCCACTTCCTTGGCCCTTTTCTCATCATCGAACCAGCCAAGTACATAAACTTCGCCCTGATCCATTCCATGTTCGATCAGCAGATAGATATCTTTCATAAGCTTGAACCCACAACTACACGTTCTGAAATCCCCTGATACCGGGGCATTGTTTTGACTATCGGCAGGTACTTTCGATTATTGAGTATTGTCGATCAATGGCGCGAAGTCGAACTTGTGTCCGATAGCCTGGCTGATCGCGCCGCACAGGATCGGTGCCGCGCGATCCTTGGCCCGTAGTCCCCCAGTTAACCCGATGGCTTGTCACGCTGGCGAAATCGCTGGGCGCGCTCGACACAGTGGGTCATCTGTGCCGCCGCATGAACGGTCAAGGGGTGCTGGGTAAAACCGGGTCGGGGGGAAATGTAGTCGGCCATTTCCCGGGCAATGGAGAGCTGACGCTCCGAGCCTTCTGCCAGCAGCGCGATGACCAGATTTTCCAGGGCAATCACCCGGACACGCAAGTGAACCAGTTCGGCGTTGGTCAAGGCGGGCGGGGCGGTAAACGCGTCGCCATCGATGGATGTTGCGGCGTTTTGATCGTCCCATGTCGACAGGGTTGGATGGTCTGGTGCCCCAACGCTTGGGAAAGGATTTTTATTGAGCATGAGCGGCGACTCCTAGTCTGTTCAGCCGTTAGAAGCTTAGCTGCAGGATTGCGATGGAGGAGGGCAGTCGCTCTATACGGCACCTGCCTGGCGACTGGGGGCCTTGATGCGGTCAATTACTACAGACAAGGGGGGTGGATGACTTCCAAACTGCCCGCAAAGAGTTGATCCGCTTTTCGTGGGAACCAGCGGTGCGGCGATCCGACTTGCCGGCGAAGGCGCTCTTAAGGACCTCTTCGCCGGCAAGTCGGATCGCCGCACCGCTGGCTCCTACAGGTCCGATTTAATATCAAGCGTGGGTGATGGAAAGGTTGCTGATGATGCACACCGAACCGTCTTCGGGGTCGGTGGTGTCGGAGTAATCGATCTGGTTGTACACACCGCCGTGGAAGGCCAGCGTTTTCGTGTCCCAGGTGTTGTCGAGGCGCATGATTGCGGAGGTCGATTTGACCCCGTTACAGCTCGCCGAAACGGAGACAGCGCCGCTCGAATTGGCGTGAATGTTGATTTTGAACAGTGCACCGAGCGGCACGTCTTCCAGAACCGTTATGTTCACCGGGTCTTCTTGAAGATAACTCGATCGGAACCCCATGGTGATTCGGCCTTTGTTCCAAAACACTTTCACCGGTGGTCGCTCTGAACCCTGCACATGAATCTGGCCGATCACGACCTTCTGCAGCGAGTTGACTTTCGTCAGGCGCATTTCTTGTCGATTCCAGTGGTCAGCAGCGCTGGCGAACAGCCAATAACCCGGCTCTTTCCACTCGCAGCGGGTACGGTGCGTGCTTTTGCTCGAAGCGCCGAGCGTCGGCGCCGTCATTTGCAGCGAGCCATCTGGAAGCATCGAAATGATTTCCGGACATTCAAGCAGTGCCCTCCAGCCGATGAGCTCAAGTGCGATGGGGTTGGTGTCGGAGATAGGAAGCGGTGTAGCGATTGTGTAGTTGCTGATATCTACGGTCATGGTCATTTTCCTTAATTCATTGATGTCACCTTTTGCTCCGTTGAGCCTTGCGCTTTTGATGTAGGCCTACATCCCACTGCCCACTCGATGAATGGGCAGAAGTGATGCTTTCGTTGTTGCTCGCGCCGCTTCCGGGGTATTGAATGTAAAAGTAGCAGTGCTTATATATTGTGTAAACAGCGCTGCTAATAATATTTTGATTAAGCGTAAAAAAACCCGCGTTAGGCGGGTTTTCGATGCTTCGGCTTTTTAGCTGCAACCTCAAACACATGTCGAGCGCGCCGCGCCGGGTTATTTCGCCTTGGCGTTTTTAATGTCGCTTATGATTTGCTGCGCAATAGCTTCAACCTGCTCTTTGGTCATGGCTGACATGACACCTTCCCACGCAGACGATGACGTGTCATAGGTCCGGGTGCCAATCAGGCGGCCCGACTTCAAGTCTGAGTAATCTGCGCTTGAGTTGACCCAGGCGTTACCGACCATCACGCCCGCGCCGTAGCGCGCACCTGGCGTCAGGTATCGAAAGTTGGTCACGTTGATCTTGATGTCCACACCGTCTTTGCCAGACGGGCTTAATGCCTGATTCTCAGTAAGGCTGTAGCCCGCTCGAGTAGCTTCGTTTTGCAGGGCCGCATTCCATTCCTGTTTTAAGCGAGGCCAGTCTTCGTTTTGCAGAACCTTGCTATTCCCTTGGAAATTTACGACCAGGTTTTGCTTGGCTGATTCCTGGATAGCCAGCGTTTCAGTGCCGCCGCTTTTAACGGAAGCAGCACAGCCGCTCAGCAGCGAGATGGCAATGGCGCATGACAGGGAGAACAAAAGCTTAGGGTTTTTCATTGAATTTCCGTATCCATAAAGAGTGGGTTGCTTTCA
The DNA here is from genome assembly GCF_000282555.1 of Pseudomonas sp. GM102. Classification (NCBI taxonomy): domain Bacteria; kingdom Pseudomonadati; phylum Pseudomonadota; class Gammaproteobacteria; order Pseudomonadales; family Pseudomonadaceae; genus Pseudomonas; species Pseudomonas sp. GM102. Next base: position 51,044 of record NZ_AKJB01000012.1, read on the forward strand.
TACAAATGCTGACCGTCGCCAGTCCGGGCACATCATTGCGTCTACATCGCCCACCGGGCATGTGAACGTCGATCAGCGGGCAAACATCCCCCACCAGAACACGTGGCCCAGAATCACGATTTGCTGTTCCTGGATTTCTGCAAAGGTGTAGTCCTCATCCGGGTGCTCGTCACGATTGAAGCTGCGCAGGCGGATGCCTGTCGGTAGGCGGTAAACCTGCTTCACCCGCAGCTGACCGTTGTGGTTGATGGCGTACATGTCGCCGTCAACGATATCGCCCAGTGAACTCTTGCCGACGTTAATGCCTACGGTTGCGCCGTCACGCAGCACTGGCAGCATGCTGTTGCCGCTGACAACCACGCACTTCGCGTTGCTGAACTGAACGCCGTTATGGCGAAGGTCCTTCTTGAAAAAGCGCAGCCGGGCGCTGTCGCTTTCCTCAATCACGAAACGGCCTGATCCGGCCGCAAGTTCCACTTCGCGCAGGAAGGGAACGTAGACCTCATCGTCATCCAGGGGGGTGTCGTCATCCCAAGGCTGGATGTCCGACATCAATACGCTTGGCTGAATGCGCTCGGAAGACTGGACGCTGGCAATGGTCGAGATCAGGCGTGGGCTCACTTCGCTGGCATCGAAGCGCAAGGCTTTTGCCAGTTTCAGGAGTGCCTCGACGTTCAGTGGAACCTTGCCGGTTGCGTACTGACTGAAGGCGCTTTGGCCAGACCAGCCGCAAGCCTCAGCGACGTCCGCTTGAGTGAGATTTGATCCAGCCGCTTTGGCAGCAGACTTTCGCTGGTCGTAAATAGCCTTGAGCCTGGTGCTCTCGGCGACTTCTTCAGGGGTAAGAGGGCGGCGTGTTTTCATGGCGACAAGAATATTAGCAGAACTGATATTTCTGCAAGTAGTGCTACTAGTAATCCGGTCTGGACTCGACGATGGATGCTTATTAATTTGTTTGTATGCTTTCGAAGCCGTACAACCTCAGGGGCCGGTAACGAATTCAGCCGCGCGTGCCATAGAACTGGTTCAGGGCTATCAGTTCAAAAACAGCCACCAGCACGCAGAATGCAACAAAGCCGCGCGTGAATACCCTGCGAGGGCAAGAAGGTTGGATAAAAACTCGAGCAGCCCCATCAGCTATCAAGCTCGCTGTTTATACACCCAGCTTTTAGCCCGGGACGTGTACGTTTCAATGAAGAACCCTGCGGCTCTCTCCAATCCTGATCCGATCAAGCGCCCGGTTTAACGCATCCAAGGCATCGAGGAGGGCTTTCGCCTCAGCTTCCCGACCATCGCCCCAGAGGCGTTCAGCCATTTTGTTCAGCGCCTGGATAGAGCGCTCAATGTCGGCAGCAGTCGCTGCTTTGCTTTCCTGATGTTTCTTTGGCATTGATCAACCCTTCTTCAGGGCATTGCTTCATCAGCTTCAGCGTGAATACATCGCCCACCATAACACGTGGTCCGATGATGCTGATCTGCTGATCCTGGATCTGTTGGAAGGTGTAGTGCTGAGCGGCTGCCATCAATTCATCAATCCTCTGATCTGCGACGTTCAGACGCTGCTGCAGCGCGTTGATCTTCAGTTGCTATGATCGACGAGTAGAAGGCTTCTGCTATTTGGCTGACTTTGAAAGGGGGAGGGAGTTGTTGCTGTTCTTTGCTGGTGTGTTACAAAGCCTGCACTTCACAAGCCGTGAAAGGATGCTTCGCTGTGGGTCGTAATTTTCTTTTTGTTTTGTTGTTGCCGCTGGGCTCAGCGTCTGCGTACGAGCTTGAGAAAGCTGTAGATGTTCTGTCGCACGAACTCACTGACTGTGCTGGGTTCTATTTAATCTCAGCTGGACGTGTTCGGGCGCAGCAACCGGAATTGGCTGAGCAGAACAAGCAAGCAGCGGTGAACGCTCTGGCCTATTCGAACGCGCTCACCGATGTTGAGACGACTCGAGCCAGATCTGAGGCGGCGCTTGTATCGATGGTCGGCGATTTGAAAAGTGGTGCTGTGAGCTTTCCTGCACTCTCAGCCAAATATGCGGATCAATGCGCTCAGACCGTGGCTAACCCGGAGAAGCGAGCGGATTACTTACAGAAAAAGCAGGATTGATCATTCTGCAATTTCCATCGATACCAGATATCGGGCATTCACAACTGTCATACCGAGGCGTTCAGCGATCAACACTTCGAGGCGAGCGCCCATTTAATGCTCCCAGCCAGGGAGCGTCGCCACGGTGTCACAGTTCACCAGGGCGGCGATGTCGCGGCGCATACAGTCGTTCCAGGAACCGTCGTCAGGGTTGAACTTGCTTGGGCAATCTTTACAGTATTTAGGCTGCCAGTCGGTCAGTGACTGCCGATGACGTGGGCCATACCTTTCTTGAAAGAGTTGATTCAGATTGTCGGCATGTCTGCGGTTATTTGCAGCTGATGTTCAGTTTTCACTGTACTGATGAAGGCTTGCGTGGCTGATGACATGATCCGATGATGCCGGGTGATCAGGCCGAACGGCGGCGAGCATGAGTTCACCTCCTACGGCTTCAAAGACCTGCTGGAACGCCGCGCCATCGATGTGATCCAGTACGACACCAACCGCGTTGGCGGCATCATTGCCGCGCGCAAGATCAACGCCCTGGCCGAAGCCTGGTCGGTGCCGGTGATTCCGCACGCCGGACAGATGCACAACTATCACCTGACCATGTCCACCACCGCTTCGCCAATGGCTGAGTTCTTCCCGGTGTTCGAGGTCGAGGTCGGCAGCTTGGACACAACGACATCGGTGGTGGCCGCAGCGCCAACGGCACGCTGCAACTGCAAAGTCTGGATGCAAGCACTGGTGACGCATTGCCCGGTACTTTCTTCCAGGCCACCGAAGCCGAAGTGGATGCCGCTGCCAAAGCCGCTGCGCTGGCCTATCCGGTGTATCGCAACCTGAGCGCGGAGAAGCGCGCCAGGTTCCTTGACGCCATTGCCGATGAAATCGATGCGCTGGGGGAGGATTTCGTCGCCACCGTGTGCCGCGAAACGGCATTGCCTACCGGGCGGATGCAGGGCGAAAGAGGGCGCGGCTGGCTCGGTGACGTCTGTCAGCAGGGTTTAGTGATCTGAGCTGCAAATGAGCATGAAAACCTTTCGTTGCAATTGACATTAATTATCATTGGCACCTAGTATTCATTCCCCTTTGTGCCGGTCGGACCGTATAAGGATATAGAAGCGCCGATGAAAGACTTTGATGATGCTTTGCTTGCCTTGCTCCAGGATGACGAATTACAGCTGCCAGACAGCCTCCAAAGGCAGTCAGGTGGTGGGCCGCAAGTCCTTTCCTTCGCTCAGCAGCGTCTCTGGTTCCTGCAACGCCTGGAACCGAATGCCACGGCTTACAACCTGTCTCGTGCTTTTCTGTTCGCGGGTACCTTGAATATCTCTGCATTGCGCCTGGCATTCGAGGCGCTGATCAAGCGACATGGGGTATTGCGCACACGATTTATCGAAGTCGATGGCGAGCCTCGGCAGGAGCTGCTGGATGATGTGGTGTTCGTCATGCAAGAGCGTGAGGTGCCTGGAGTCGATCGCGCCTCACGGCATGAGCATCTGGCGTCGTTGCTGGCGATTGAGGATCAGTCGGCGTTTATTCTTTCCCAGGCGCCCCTGCTCGAGGTCAAGCTGATTCGCTACGACGAATTCAGCCACGCTCTTCTCTTGAAAATGCATCACATCGTGACTGACGCCTGGTCCAATCCGATTCTCGTGCGCGACCTGGCAACGGCGTACAGCCAAGCCATCCGAGATGAAGCCCCGACGCTGCCCCCATTGCCCGTGCAATATGTGGACTACGCGGTTTGGCAGCGTCGTCGCTTGCACACTGACGTGGTGCAGGCTGATCTTGAGTACTGGAAAAACTATCTCGGCGCGTCGGTACCGGTGTTGGAATTGCCCACCGATTTTCCGCGCCCCGCGCAGCAAAGTCAGCGCGGACAACGGCTTCGGTTCGCACTGGACGATGTGCAGTCTGCCCGGATCCACGCGTTCTGTCGCGATTATGCATCGACCCCTTTTGTCATCCTCCTGGCGGCCTGGCAGCTGCTGTTGGCGCGCTATAGCGGCCAACAGACATTTGCCGTGGGCGTTCCCCACGGCGGGCGCAGCCGTGAAGAACTGGAAGAGTTGCTGGGCTTTTTCGTAAATACGCTGGTTTATCGCGTTCAACTGGACCCGCAACTGACGGGCCGTGCGCTTTGCCGTCGTTTGCGCGGTGAGTCGCTGTCTGCACTGCAGCACGCCGAACTGCCGTTTGAGTTGCTGCTCGAGCATCTCGCGATCGAGCGTGACGTCAGCCGCACACCGGTGTTCCAGGCGATGTTCAACTTGAGTACAGGGGCGGCAGTCAACCTTGCGTTACCCGGGCTTGAGGTCGAACGTGTATTGCCGACGCAAGACAGCGCCAAATTCGATCTCACCCTGGACGTAGCGGTTCGACCAGACGGTGTGTATTGCGAGCTGGAATACAACCTGGACCTGTTCTCGCCTGCCACCGCCGAGCGTCTCGCCGGACTTTATCGTCACCTCCTGAATGGTTTGTTGACCCAACCAGATGTGCCGGTCTGGCATCTGCCGATGCTTGATGAGGTTCAGCGCTTGCAGCAGCTGGATACCTGGAACCGGACTGAGCGAACACTGTTACCGAATCAGGACATGCTGGGCTTGTTCGAGCGTCAGGTCAGTGCCGATCCTGATCGCTGCGCGTTGATCAGCGGCGAGCAACAGTTGAGCTACGCAGTGCTCAACGCCCGTGCCAATCGACTGGCCCATTGGCTGAGAGCGGCCGGTGTTGTCGGGGATCAACGGGTAGGCGTTTGCCTGGATCGCGAAGCTGATTTGCTCGTGACATTGCTGGCCATTCAGAAAAGCGGCGGCGCCTATCTGCCAATCGACCCCGGACAACCAGCGGCACGCAATGCCGATATCATCGAGCAAGCCCGACCGGGCCTGGTGCTGACCCGTGAGGCTCTGCGGGGCGTCGTCGGTTCCTCCGCGCGGGTGGTCACCCTCGAAACGCTGGCCGATGCCTTGCCCGCGCTGCCCGATACCAACCTGGCGCTGGCCACTCATCCACGTCAACTGGCCTATACCCTTTACACCTCTGGCTCTACGGGACGACCCAAGGGCGTCGACATTGAACGCCAGGCGTTTATCAATTTTCTGCTGGGCATCCAGGAACATGTGCAACTGAGCGACGCCGATCGGCTCTTGGCGGTGACCACCCTGGGCTTTGATATCGCCGGGCTGGAGCTGTTCCTGCCGCTGATTCAGGGCGCGACGGTGGTATTGGCCAGTCGTGAAGCCAGCCTGGACCCACGGGCATTGATCGACTTGCTCGAGCGTCACGCCATCAGTGTCATGCAGGCGACACCTGCCACCTGGCAAATGCTGGTCGATCACGATTCACTCGCCTGGAAAGGGCTGCGAGTGCTCTGCGGTGGCGAAGCACTGGGGTCAGAACTGGCCGAACGCCTGCTGGCGCGCCAGGTCAGGCTGCTGAATGTCTATGGTCCCACGGAAACCACAGTATGGTCCGCGGTGCATGCGGTAGAACAGGTGGACAGTGCTGTCATCCCCATCGGACAGCCCTTGGCCAACAATCGCCTGTATGTCCTGGATGAGTTCCTCGAGCCCCAGCCGGTTGGCGTTGCAGGTGATCTATACATCGGCGGCAGTGGTGTCGCCCGAGGGTATGCCGATCGGCCTGAATTGACCGCCGCCTCATTTATCCCCAATCCATTTGTGCAGCCTCATGCGCCGGGCGTCCAGGCAGGCAGTCGGCTGTACAGGACCGGTGATCGCGCGCGTTATCGCAGTGACGGTTGCCTGGAGTTCCTGGGGCGCAGCGATTTTCAGGTCAAGCTGCGCGGCTTTCGCATCGAGCCAGGTGAGATCGAGGCGGCATTGTCCGCGTTGCCTGGCGTGGCGCAGGCGGTGGTGGTGTTGCGACGCGGCACCGGCGATCAGGACGTTCTGGTGGCGTATCTGTGCGGTGATATCACCGAGGTGGACAGCGCTGCCGTTGGGCAGCGACTGCGTGAACGGCTACCGGCCTACATGGTCCCGGGAGCGTTTGTCGTTCTGGCGAAGCTGCCACTCAATGCCAACGGCAAGATCGATCGCAAGGCGCTGCCGGAGCCTCTCTGGAGTGCAGGGGAGGCGGGGGAGGAGCCTGTAGGGCAGTGGCAGACAAGCCTCGCCGAAATCTGGAAAGAAGTGCTCGGGGTCTGGCCCATTGCATCCGATGCCGATCTGTTCCGATTGGGCGCCCAATCGCTGCAACTGGTCAGGATTCAGGCACGGATCAGGCACCAGTTTGGTTGTGAGGTCGCACTGGCGCAGTTGTTCGCTCACCCGGTGCTCAGTGATATGGCCGCGTTGATCGAGCAAGCCTGCGGTACACCTGAGGTTGATGAACTGACCGCTATTGAAAATCTGTTGCTGGCCTTCGAATAAACCATTCGATCCGCCGCACGCGTGTGCAGCCTGCGAGGAATTTGCATGACCCTGTTCTTATCTCTGCTCAAGCGTCACCGTACGTTGTTGAGTCTGGGCCTGCTGGCCAGCCTGGTCAGCGCCGCTGCCGGCATTGGACTGCTCAATGAGATCAATCGCCTGATTTCAGGCGCCGCCATCATGAATACGCTGCTGGCCGCGAAGTTTCTTGGCTTGCTGGTGCTGCTGTTTGCCTGCGGTTTCGGTTCTCAGGCCTTGTTGACCGCGCTGGGCCATCGAGTGGTTTACGAGTTGCGCTTGCAAATGGTCAAGCGCTTGCTGGACACCTCCATCGAACAACTGGAGAAAATCGGCGAAGCCAGTCTGTATGCGACCTTGAGCAAGGACATCGAAAGTATCGGGCAGGCCTTCAACCGCCTGCCGTTCGTGTTCTACAACACCGTCCTGATGCTCGGCGGCTGCCTGTACATGGCCTGGCTGTCCTGGCAGCTGTTGCTGATTTGCGTCGTCGGCTTGAGCCTGGGAACCTGGTTGGCCCATGGCTGGTTCACCAAGATGCGCCAGTTGATGAAGCGCGTACGGGAAACCGACGACCGCTTGTACGCCGCCTATCAGGGCGCGATCGAGGGGCGCTTCGAACTGGCACTCAATGCCCGGCGCAAGGAGCGTTTCTATGCACTGGATCTGCAGCCTGCCGCGGAATATGCACGGCGCAATGAAGTGCACGCCGATCGTTACTGGACCTTGAGCCTGAACTGGACGGTGACCCTGATCCTTGCACTGGCCGGTGGATTATTTGCTGCCGGAGCCTGGCTAGGTCTGAGCAATGGCATCATCGCCGCGTTTGTCCTGGTGCTGATGTTTTTGCGCATGCCACTGAATGACCTGATCGGCAGCCTGCCGACCCTGGTGGCGGGCAATGTCTCGCTGGCCAAGATCGAGACCCTGGCCTTTGCCGATTACCGTACCGAGTTCTCGACCCGGACCGGTCAGCCGGATGTCCGGCAGCCGATGCTCGAACTGCAGGGGCTAGGCTATGACTACCCCCAGGCTGGCGACGAGTACGGATTCCGTCTGGGACCCGTGGACCTGAGTGTCGCGAAGGGCGAGATCCTGTTCATCGTCGGGGGCAATGGCAGCGGCAAGTCGACCCTGGCCAAATTGTTGACCGGGCTGTATGAGCCCAGCACCGGCACCCTGCGGCTCCAAGGCGTGGAAATCACCCCTGAGTTGCGGGACTGGTATCGCGCACATTTCTCCACGGTGTTCTCCAGCTTCTATCTGTTCGAACGCCTGGTCGGTCCAAACGGTGACTTCGACATGAACCTGGCCCAGGCATGGCTTGAGCGTTTGCGCATGGAACGCAAGGTCACGATTGACGAGCAAGGTGGCCTTTCCACCACTCGCTTGTCCCAAGGGCAGCGCAAGCGACTGGCGCTGCTGGTGGCGTTGGTGGAGGAGCGGCCGATCCTTTTGCTTGATGAGTGGGCCGCTGACCAGGATCCCGGCTTCCGTGGTTTTTTCTATCAAGAGCTGCTGCCTGAGCTGAAGGCTCAGGGGAAAACCATTATCGCGATCAGTCATGACGATCGTTACTTCTCCATCGCCGATCGGGTCCTCAAATGCGATGGCGGTCAGCTGTATCCGTTCGATCATGCCGGGGCAGATGTCGGACAGCTTTCTGCGCAGGAGCATTGCGTTCCTGTTTGAACGGGTTTCTCTGCAGTGTTTCTTGGCGAGCAGTGGTTTTTGCACCACAACAATCAAAAAAATGATGGCCCCAGCAGGGGCCACACTTAGGAGCGAGCGGCATGCAACAACGGGGTAAAGGTCGGCCAACGGCCAAGATGGGGAATCTGCTGTTGGTGCCAATAGTGAGCGGGGGCATGTTGCTGACGCCGTCGGCATGGGCAGAAGAGAAAGAAGCCGGGCAGGCGTCAACCGAAACAACGAGCACCATGACGCTGCCCGAGCAGTCGATTGTGGGTATGCAGACCGAGGCGCCCACCGTGTCGGTGGGGACCAAGGTACCGTTGCGTCTTCGCGAAGTGCCGCAGACCATCAACGTGATCGGCCAGGAACGTATCCAGAAGCAGAACCTGTATACCCTCGAGGATGCCCTGGGCAAGGTCGGCGGTGTCACCGTGCAGCGTATCGACGCCAGCCGCTTGAGCTTTTTCTCCCGAGGCTTCGAGATCACCTCGTTGCAGCTGGACGGCACGCCGACCACCATGGACAACCGGATTTTCCTTTCACCTGATCTGACGATGTATGACCGCGTCGAAGTGCTCAAGGGACCGTCCGGCAGCCTGACAGGCGCCGGCGGCCCCGGCGGCAGTATCAATCTGGTGCGCAAACGCCCATTGGCCGAGGCGGCGGTATCGGCTGAAATCAGTGCCGGCTCTTGGGACGACTATCGGGGCATGGTCGACGTCACCGGCCCGTTGACCGACAGCGGCAACGTGCGTGGACGCGTTGTGCTCAGCGATCGCAAGCAAGGTTTCTACTACGACGGTGGCGGTAAACGCGAGTCGAACCAGATCTATGGCGTCGTCGACATTGACCTGACGCCAGACACCGTCTGGACCATCGGTGCAAGCAACCAGAATACCGATATCCAAGGCGCCCAGCGCTCCCTGCCGGCCTATCGCTACACCAATGCTGCCGGTGAAGCCGCCATGTCGCTGCCGGACGCGTCGCGCAAGAATTTCTACGGCGCAGACTGGAACCGCGATTACTTCTGGAGCACTGCGGTGTTCACCGAAGTCGAGCACCAGTTGGGTGACGGCTGGAAAACCAAACTGGCCTTGCGTCACGCCGACAACAACTATGACCTGACCCAGGCTTATGCGCGCAATGGTGGAGGGATCGACCCTGCCGACAATCTGGTGTCGATGAACTCGATCATGTTCGATTACCGGGAAAAGCAGGACGAGGCGGACCTGTACCTCGACGGGCCGTTCAACTTCCTCGGTCGTGAGCACAAACTGTTGGTAGGCGCCAACTATTCGCGCTCAGAGTTTGCTTCGAACGGTGGTTACTTCTCCGACTTCCTGGGCGATGTCGACCTCAACGATCCGCAGGTGGATTTCCCATTTCCCGCGTTCCCTGATTCGGACAAACTGCCGACCAGCGTGGCCAACACCCGCTCCAAAGCGGTCTATGGCAACCTGCGCCTGAGCCTTGCGGACCCATTGACGCTGGTGCTTGGCGGGCGGGTGACCTGGCTCGATATGCACCGCAGCCAGCATCAACCCACTGCAGGTTCGCCGTCGGAAAAGGTCGGTGATAGCGTTTCGCAAAAGTTCACGCCGTTTTATGGCTTGATCTATGAACTCAACGACACCTACTCGCTGTACGGCAACTACGCCGGGGTGTTCCAGCCGCAGCCCATCAGCAACCTGGACATCAACAACAACATCATCAAGCCGCGTGAAGGCGAGCAGTACGAGCTGGGCATCAAGGGTGAATTCCTCGACGGTGCTTTGAACGCGTCGCTGGCGGCGTTCCAGATCGAAGAAGAGAACCGTGCGGTTCCGGACATGAACGACCCGAACTCCCGGGCCATGGTCGCCAGCGGCAAGGCCAGAACCCGTGGTTTCGAAGCTGAATTGAGTGGGCAGTTGACGCCGGACTGGTTCCTGACCGCCAACTTCACCCACACCTACAAACGCTATGACAGCCCCAACGAACAGCTGCAGACTTACCTGCCGAAAAACATGTTGCGCGTCTGGACGCTCTACAAGTTGCCAGGCGAGCTGGAAAAATGGAGCGTGCAGGGCGGCGTCAGTGTCGTCAGCGAAACCTTCAACAAACTGGATGTGCCTTCGCTCGACATGAACGGCACCAAACTGCGTCAGGGTGGTTATGCCTTGTACGATGCCGGTATCGGGTATCAGATCACGCCGAACCTGTCGGCTGACCTGCTGGGTACCAACCTGGCCGACAAGAAGTATTTCCAGCGTATCAACACCTTCCAAGACGGGAACATCTACGGTGACCCTCGGGCTGTGTCCATGACATTGCGCGCCAAGTTCTGATCGGGACGGCCTGAAACAAGCTCGGCATACTTCGGTATGCCGGGCTTTTGTCGTTATCGGGCAGCTACATGAGTGGTCAAGGAGGGTGGGTGAGGCATCGATCTGTAAAACAGAACAAAAAGCCGCTGGATCGACAGCGAGCGGTGTGGCTGGTGCTGGCGTTGTTGATCGGCTATCTGTTCATCTGGGCACTGACGACCCTGTCGGGGCTGAGTCTGTTGCAGCTGGGCCTGCAGCGAAGTGAAGCGGTGCTGATCAGCACGATGGCGGGTTTTGTGATCTACCCGTTATTGGTGCTCTGGTTATTCTGCGCCCGACGCGCAAGGCGCAATGGCGTGCTGGTGGCTGGCGCATCGATGCTGTTGCTCGGGATGGTTCATTATCTGGCGGGAGGAACCTGATGTTCGACAGTGCTCGTCAGTCCATGCTGTGGCTGCACCGGTTCATCGGTGTCGGTTTTTCAGGACTGTTACTGATTGCCTTTTTCATGGGCAGCCTGGCGGTGTATGACCGTGAGCTGGATAGCTGGATGCTGCCGCAAACCCGCCTGGCTCCTGTCGATGGGCCGATCTCCCTGGACCGGCGCGTGGTTCCTCATGTCGCGAGCTTGAGCGAGGGCAAACCGCTCATGCAGTGGTACGTCGAATTGCCCGATGCGCGTCGACCGCTGTTGCGTTTTCAAGCCTGGACCCTTGAGGGCGGTGGCTACAGTCGATTTCTCGCGCCGACGGGTGATCAGGTCTTGCCTGAAGCCGGCAGTCGCGGCGGTGATTTTTTCTATCGACTGCATTACACCTTGAACATAACCACCTGGAGCGCCGGTGCCCGCTTGCTCGGTCTGGCGGCCATGTTGGGGTTGATGGCGTTGATTGTCGGCGTTTGCATCCATGCCCGGCTGTTCCAGGATCTGTTTACCTTGCGCGTCGACAAATCGCCAAGGCGCTTACTGGACCTTCACAACCTCACGGGGGTTTTCGCCCTGCCTTTTCATTTCGTCATCATGCTGACCGGCTTGCTGATTCTGTTCCCGCTGTATTTGCCTGCCAGCGTCCTGGCGGTGTATCAGCAGCAGGCCGATCAGTTTGGTGCCGAAGCCAGCGCGGCGTATCGCCGGGAAGCTTCAGGCACACCGGGGCTTCTGGCGTCGCTCGATCAGATGATGGCGCAAGCCCGATTGCACTGGGGTAACGGTGAGCCTACGTTCGTCAGGGTCTGGCACCCGGGGGACGCCAATGCCTACGTTGAGATCAGTCGCTCTGCCGGTGACCGTCTAAGCAAGGATGAGCAGACCTTGTATTTCGACGGTGCCAGCGCCAGCCTGCTGCACGAATCTCGATTGCCTGCCGCCGCCGGGACCTTCAAGTTTCTGGCGGGTTTGCATGTCACACACTTTCAGCAGCCATGGTTGCGCGCCTTGTATTTTCTCGCCGGTTTGAGTGGTTGCGTGATGCTGGGCAGCGGTCTGCTGTACTGGCTGGAGAAGCGCCGCCTGCAGAGCGCCAATGGGCGGTGGGGCGTGGCGTCGATGACGCTGTTTACCTGCGCACTGATCACCGGGATGCCGCTGGCCACCTTGGCCATGCTCGTCGCCAATCGCTGGCTGCCGGTCGAACTGAGTGCGCGAGCCGATTGGGAAGTTCAGGTGTTCTACGGAGCCTGGCTGTTGGCGACCGCGCATGCCGCGCAGGCTGTCTGGCGCTCGCCGCAACGGCGCGCGCCGTGGGCTATGCACTGTCTGGCGATCAGTGTGTTGGCAGTGCTGGCGGTGATCTCCAATGCCTGGAGCACCGGCGATCATCCATGGCAAGCCATCAAGCAGGGCTTCACGGCAGTGGCGGGGGTGGACCTGGCGCTGTTAGCGGTTGCGCTGCTCGCGGCAAGCATTGGCTGGCGTTTTCGCAGTCGCGCTGGCGCAGTGGTTGCGCTCGGTGAGGTGAAGAATGGCTGATGGATTGTCGAGCCTGATGGTGTTGATGTTGCAGGGTGTGGGGCTCAGCACGCTGGCGCTGAGTCAGATCGTTCATTGGCGCAAAGTCATGGCGGGTGAACCATTCCCCGGACCCCGAGCGTTGCGCTGGGCCGCGCTACTGGCGTTGACCCTGGGGTTGGTGTTGAGCCAGGCCGTTCTGGGTGTCGCTATGGGCACGGTCTTCTGGTTTTTGGCGCTGGTGCCCTGCGGCATGGTCGTGACGCTGCTGCTGTGCTGGCGTGGTTCGTGGCTGCGCGGGTTGGGGCGCTTGTTCAGGGCTTGAGGCCGTGCGCAAGTTGGCAGGCCCCGGGGCATTCCCCGGGGCCTGTTATTCAGCCAGCCACCGCTTTGGCGTAACGGCTCAAGACATTGGCCAGATCAGCCAGTATCGGGTTCAGGAACACCAGGTGAGCGGGGATTTTCGTGCCCCACTGTTCCTGTAGCCGAGCGCACAACAACACTGCCTTGAGCGAGCTGCCACCGGCTTCGAAGAAGTTCGCCTGCTCGTCCAGATCGGTGTGTTCAAGCACCTCCTGCAAGGCGTCGAAAACCTGCGTTCGGGCGTCCGCTAGAGGCTCGACCTGTGGCCGTTTCATCGGTTTGAGCTGCTGCAACAGCGTTTCGAAGGACGGCGATGTCTGGCCCAGGACGGTATCGATCAAGACGCGGAAATCTTCGCTCAATGCCACGATGCTGTCGTGCTCGAACAGATCGGTGCTGTAGGTGAACGTCGCGATCAGCCCTTGCTCACGCTCGCTGATGTCCAGCATCAGGTCAAAGAGGGTACTGCGCTTGCCATTGTCTTCCTTGACCGGCTCGATCCTCAAATCGCCAAACTCGGAGGAGGTGAGAATGCGCTCGCGATGCAGATCGAACATTACCTGGACCAACGGCGCACTGTGTTGTTGAGCGCTGGGCAGTGCTTGCAGCAGTTGTTCGAACGGTAGGTCCTGATTGGCGTGAGCCGTCAGCAGGTTGTCCCGGACCTGTTTGAGTACGTTGTCGAATCCCGGGTTGCCCGCCAGGTCCGTACGCAAGGCCAGGGTATTGACGAAGAAACCGATCAAGCCCTCCAGCTCCTGGTGATGGCGATTGGCGATAGGAATGCCGATCCGTATGGCCTGCTGCGTGCTATGGCCGGCCAGCAGCACGTTGAACACGGCCAGCAGCGTCATGAACAGGGTCGCGCCCTGTTCCCGGCTGTAGGCGTGCAGCGCTTGCGTGATCTCCAGGCCCAGTTCGAAGGTGTATTCGGCACCCCGATGACTGGGCAGCGCCGGACGCAGCAACATGCAAGGCAGTTGCAAGAGCGTTCGGTCGGTGCCCAGGTGTTGCAGCCAGAAATCCAGTTGCGGCTTGAGCACGTCGTGATTGAGTTCACGGCGTTGCCATTGGGCGAAGTCCGCGTACTGCAAGGTTTGCCCGATCAAGGGCGAAGGCTGCCCTTTGCTCAATGCGGTGTAGAGCTGGGTCAATTCACGGGTGAACACACGCATCGACCAGCCATCGAAGACGATGTGGTGCAAGGTCAGCCAAAGTACATGCTCCTGGGCAGACAGCCGAACCAGGCCTGCTCGGATCAAAGGCCCCTGCGCCAGATCGAACGGGTGGGCGGCCTGGGCCCGGAGTTCGGAGTGCAGGTGTTGATGCCGATCACTTTCGTCCAGATGACTCAGGTCAATCAATGGCAGCGTGAAACCCTGCGCTACGCTGATGCGCTGCACCGGTTGATTGTTTTCCAGTGTGAAAGTGGTGCGCAGAGCATCATGGCGTTGCAGCAGTAGCGCAAAACTGCGCTCCAGCGCCAACACGTCCAGGTCGCCGTGCAGGCGCACCGATTCGGGCACGTTGTAAGTGGTACTTCCCGGGTGCAGGCGATCGAACAGCCAGAGCCGTTCCTGGGCGTACGACATCGCCGTTGAAGGCTGGCGGTGTTGGGCCGTGATGGGCGGCAACGTCGAGGCATCGGCCTTTGGCAGCGCCTGGTCAATGAATTCGCCCAGCGTCGGATGCTGGAACAGGGCACGTACCGGCACTTCCAGCCCCAGGCTGCTGCGCAGTCGCGACACCAGTCGGGTCGCGGTCAGGGAATGGCCGCCCAGTTCGAAAAAGTTATCGTCCAGGCCGACACGCTCCACCCCCAGCACTTGCGTCCACAGTGCGGCCAGCAATTGCTCGCGTTCGTTGCGTGGCGCCCGGTAGCTGAGCTGGCGATTGCGAGCGGGGGCCGGTAATGCCTTGCGGTCCAGCTTGCCGTTAGGGGTCAAGGGAAATGCCGACAGCATCACATAGGCATTTGGCAGCATGTAGTCCGGCAATTGCGTGCCTAGGTACTCGCGCAACGCGGTGGCGCCAGGGCATACCTCGCGCGCCACCAAATAAGCGACCAGCTCCATATCGCCGACTTCGTTCGGGCGGGCGATGACGACGGCTTCCCGTATACCGGGATGGCTCAGCAGGAGGGCTTCGATTTCCCCCAGTTCAATCCGGAAGCCGCGAATTTTCACCTGGTCGTCGACACGCCCGAGGAACTCGATGTCGCCATGGGGATTGACCCTGCCGATATCGCCGCTGCGATACCAACTGCTACCTTGGGGATCGAGCGGGTTGCTCAAGAAGCGTTCGGCGGTCAGGTCAGGTCGTCCCAGATAGCCCTGGGTAATGCCTGCGCCACTGAGGTAGATTTCACCTGCCACGCCGGCCGCCACCGGGCGCATCTGCTCGTCGAGTACGAACACCTGCATATTGGCGATGGCCTTGCCGATCGGCAGCACACCGTGTTCGTCGCCCCGGGCGCGATAGTAACTGCACCATACGGTGCCTTCGGTCGGACCGTACTCGTTGTATAGCTGGGCGTGCTCGCATTGCTCGCGATGATGTCGGGCGAGGGCAGCCGGACAGGCTTCGCCGGCGACGATGGCGCAGCGCAGGCTGCCTAACTGGTCGGCTGCCTGCTCCAGTACCTGGGCGTAGAGCGACGGCAACATCAAGGTGTGGCTGATGCGCTGGGTTGCGATCAAGCGGCCCAAGGCCAATGCATCCTGTACCTGGTCGTCCTGCGGCAGGCACAGTCGACCGCCACGGCCAAGGGTCCAGAAAAGACCGGCCACCGAACTGTCGAACGCCAATCCGGACACCAGCAGGAAAGACTCCAGGGGCTCTTCGTAGGCCAACTGGCGCGCCGATGTCGAATGCACGGCATTGCGATGAGTCACCATGACCCCTTTCGGGCGCCCCGTGGAGCCCGAGGTGAAAATCAGGTAGGCCAAGGTGTCGGCATCACTGATGGGTTCGGGACGCTGATCGAAGGCGCTGTCGCTACCCGGCAGGTCGAGCCACACCGTTTCGTAGTTGCCCCTGGGCAAGCGCGTTTGCAGGCGCGTCAGGCTCAGCAGCAGTGGGGCCGCGGTCTGCTCGAGCATGTCGCTCAGGCGTTCGGCGGGGTACGTCGGGTCCAGTGGCAAGTAAGCGCCGCCCGCTTTGAGAATGCCCAGGATGCCGACGAGGGCTTCACTGCAACGCTCGATGAACAACCCCACCGGCTGCCCGGCCGTCAAGCCCGCTTGGCGCAGTCGCTGCGCCACCTGGTTGGCCTGGCGCTCCAGCGTTTGATAACTCAGGTGAACATCACCGTGGGTAACGGCGATGGCGTCAGGTTGTGCGTCGACCTGTTGCTCGAACAGATGGTGCAACAACGTCGGGGCCGCCAGCTGCGTAGCGGTCTGGTTCAAGGCCGCCAGCCAATCCTGATGAGCACGACTGATACCGTTGGCATCGCTCAACGGTTGCGAACTGGCAGCGCTGGCCTGCACGCACAGGGTCAGGTACTGATCGAGCAACAAACGGGCGGCGTCGATGTCCAGCGCCGAGGCGTCGAAGTGCAGGCGAAAATCAAACCCTTGCGCGTGTTCGGTGACGTCCAGCAGCAGTGCATGCGGGCATTCTTCGCCTTCCAGTGCCTGTACCGTCCAGGCCGAGGGCGCGGGTTTGCGCAAGCGAAAACCGAACGGCGTTTCTACCGATTGAGCGGGCCACGCTTCTTGCCAGGTGTTGGCCTCGGTCAACAACGAGGAAAACTCACCGAGCAGGCCGGCCAGCGACTGACTGTCGTCGAAGGTCAGCAGCAGCGGCAGGCGCTTGGCGTAGGGGCCCATCGCCGTTGACGTGGCGCTGTTGCGGCCTTGATGTTCCCAGCCGAGCAGCACCTGAGGCTGACCCAGATGGCGTCTGAGCAGCACCGCCCAGCATACGCCGAACAGATTCTGCGCCGGGGTATCAAGGCCGGCGAGGGCGCTGCTGAGTCGGTCTTGAAAATCCGCGTCCAGAGTCTGTTCGACCTGGGTCATTTGCCGTTCGCCAGAGGTCGTGGCGCGCTGGAACGGATGCAGTACCGTTAGCAGTTCCGGCGCCTGTTGGCGCTGCCAGAAGGCGCGCCCGGCATCGCTGTCGCTGCCGCTGGTGTATTCGAACTGCCACTCGGCGAAGTCGGCAAACTGGACGGCGTCTTCCGTCAGCTCACTGCCCAGATAAAGCGTTTGCCACTCCAACAGCAGGCGTTCCAGTGTGGTGGCGTCGGCATTGGCGGCAGGCAGTGCGACCAACAAGGTGGATGGTAGCAGGGCAACGGCCAGGGCCGGTGGCGTCGCCTGGCTCAAGACGTCGCGCAGTGTCGATTTCAAATCGTCGACAGAAGGCTGGGGCGCAGTGATTTCCCGCCAGTCAATGTTGATGTGTTCGGCGATCACCTGCACCGGCAATTCCATACCGGGTGCGGCCACCAGACGGGTGCGCAGAATTTCGTGGCGCTCCAGCACTTGCTCCAGGGCCGAGCGCAGGCGTGCGCTGTCGATAGCGTCAGGCAAGGCCAGGGTCAGGAACAGGACAGCGCTGCGATCAGTGGCGCGCGACCAGTACAGGTTTTGTTGCAGGGCGGGGCGAAAGCCCTCTAAGGCATTACTGGACATAGGATTGAGGCCTTGAAAAATAGGGGCAAGTCAGGCCCGTCGAGCGGGCGAGCGGTTCAGGGCTTGAGCGCCACGTCTGTGCTGTTCAGTGCTTCGGCCATGGAGACCAGGATGCGTCTGGGGCCGTTGTATTCGTTGCGCGCATGCACCGAGAGCATGTTGTCGAGCAACAACACATCGCCGCGTTGCCAACTGAACTCGATCATGTTTTGCAGGTACACGGCGCGCAGATGCTCCAGCACCTCGGGCTCGATCGGGCTGCCGTCGCCATAAAAAGTGTTCTGCGGCAGATCGTCGGCATCGGCGAAGTCAGCCTGCAGTGCGTCACCGACGCTGGCCGGCAGCGTGCTGACGTGGAAAAACGTGGCATGGTTGAACCAGAGGATTTCGTCGGTGCGCGGATGACGGACCAACGCCGGGCCGACCTGGCGCGTGCGCAGGCGATTGTTGTCTTTCCATTGCGTCTGGATGCCGACACTGGCGCAGTAGGCCTCGACCTGCGCCCGGTCCTCGGTCTGAAACACGGTTTGCCAGGGCAGGCCAAAGCCGTCTCCGTAGTTACGCACGTACATGATGCCCAGGCGGGCGAAGCGTTCGCGTACCTGCGGATCGATGCCACGGGTAATGGCGCGGGTATCGCCGATCGGTGTTTCACCACGCCACTGCGGGGCGACGTCGCACCACAGGAAAATCTTCAACGGGAACACCGGCGAGTAAGAGTGTTCGTTGTGCGGGAAAATGCGCTGGTCTTGCGGGTAGTCGGTGGAGGTGTAGATGTTCAGGCGTGGATCGACCTGCGTCCTCGGCGAGGCCCTGAATTTGTACTCCAGCGCACCGCCCGACAACGAGCTGATGCATTGGTCGAAGGCCGTGGCATTG
Source organism: Pseudomonas sp. GM102 (assembly GCF_000282555.1). Lineage (NCBI taxonomy): Bacteria > Pseudomonadati > Pseudomonadota > Gammaproteobacteria > Pseudomonadales > Pseudomonadaceae > Pseudomonas > Pseudomonas sp. GM102. Next base: position 69,382 of record NZ_AKJB01000012.1, read on the forward strand.
TCGACCTGGAAATTACGAAACAGCAATGCGCCGTGTTCCAGGAGTTTGCGCTCGATCAGTTCCCGTTGCCGCTGCGCCCAGGCGATCAGGCTGACACCGGGGCTGGCGGGTTCGCACAGCAATGTGTAGTTCTGACCATCATTGAGCGGCTTGAAGGTGACCAGTGCGTCTTCATCCAGGCGAATCGGCTTGCGGCGCATGCCGCCCAAGGTAGGTGTCGCGGGACCATTCATGTCTTATCCCTCCATAGAGTCAGTGGTAAATCGAGTACGCCGACGTGCGCTGCCCAACCGTGCCAGGCTCTGCTCGTTGCGTGCGCTCAGATGCTTCATGCGTTGTTCATGCGTTTGCCGTTTCAGGTCCTGGGCGAGGTCGTCGATCAGTCGCTCCGGGTCCGTGACGACGTGCTCCAGCAGCGTGCTGAAGGCACTGGCGAAAGCCTCGGCCGTTGTCGCGTCGAACAAGTCGGTGCTGTACTTGAGGGTGCAGGCCAGGGCGCCCCGGTCTTCTTCCACGGTGAGGTGCAGGTCCAGTTGTGACTGGCCGTGCTCGATGCGCTCGGGCAGGACTTCCAGCCCTGGCATTTGCAGTACGCTTGCCGGTTGGTTCTGCAGCACCAGCTTGACCTGGAACAACGGGTTGTAAGCGAGGCTGCGCGGCGGGTTGAGCGCTTCAACCAGCTTGTTGAAAGGCAACTCCTGATGTTTGAAAGCGTCCAGTACCTGGGGGCGCAGGCGCTGGATCAACCCGCTGAACGTCGGGTTGCCGGTCAGATCGCCGCGCAGGGCCAACTGATTGATGAAAAAGCCGATAAGCCCTTCGGTTTCCGCGCGGTTGCGGTTGGCTACGTCGGTGCCGATCACCGGATACTGGCGACCGCTTTGGGCATACAGGCACACCTGCAAAGCCCCCAGCAAGCCCATGAACAAGGTCGCCCCGTTGGTCAGGCAAAGCTGTTTCAGGGCTTGGGTGGTGGGCTCGCCAATCTGGAACGACCAGCGTGCACCTTGTCCGCTCATGGCCGCCGGGCGCGGCCTGTCACTGAGCAGGTCCAGCGGTGGCTGAGGTTCGCCAAGCGCCTGCTTCCAGTAGCCAAGCTGACGCTCAAGCATCGGCTCATCCAGGTATCGCTGCTGCCAGGCTGCATAGTCGCAGTACTGGATGGACAATGGCGCCAGTGCTGGGGTTTCACCACTCAGGGCGGTGCGATAGAGGTGAGTCAATTCGCTCACCAGCAGGCCCATGGACCAACCGTCGGAAACGATATGGTGCAGCACCAGCAACAGCAGGTGCTCATTGTCCCGCAGCTTGATCACATGCAAACGCAGCAACGGCGCCTGGCGCAGATCGATAGGGCGTGTCGCCAGGTCGATCAACAACCGTCGTGCCGCGTTTTCGGCTGCTTCGACAGGCAGGGCGCTGAGGTCATGCAATGGCATCGGCAGATCGATATCTGCCTGCACTTGAACGAAGAGTTCCGCGTCCCGTTCGTGGAAGCTGCTGCGCAATGCTTCATGGCGCTGCACCAACCCCCGGAATGCCTGATGCAACGCGTCGATCTCCAGGTGACCGCGCAAGCGCGCCGCGCTGGGGATGTGGTACGCCGCGCTCTCGGGTTGCATGGCCTGCACCAGCCACATTCCTTGTTGTGCGTGGGACAGCAACCGCCGGCCATGAGACGGGATAGGGGCGGGCCCTATTGGTTGCTCGTTGCTGGCCTCGGCCCTGGACAGCGCAAGCGCCAATTGCGCGATGGTCGGTGCTTCGAAAAGCGCCCGCAGGGGCAGTTCGATGTTCAGCGTCAGGCGAATTCGCGTGACCAGTTGAGCGGCCAGCAACGAGTGCCCACCCAGGGCGAAAAAGTTGTCGTGCAGGTCTATGGATTCCAGCCCGAGTACTTCTTGCCAGAGCATTAGCAACTGCTTCTCCTGCGGGGTATCGGGCCCTCGCACCTGTGTGGCTTGCAGCGAATAATCGGGGGCCGGCAGCGCCGCTCTGTTGAGCTTGCCACCTGGGGTCAGCGGTATCTGCTCAAGGGAGACGAAGGCGGACGGCACCATGTAGTCAGGCAAATGTTCGGCAATGTGTTCGCGCAAGGCGGTGAGTGCCAAGGGTTCTGCCTGGTAAACCACATAGGCGACCAGGCGACGATCGCCAGGCCGGTCCTCACGCACGATCACCAAGGCCTGGCGTACCTCTGGATGACTCTGCAAGCGTGATTCGATCTCGCCCAATTCAATACGAAAGCCCCGCAGCTTGACCTGTTGGTCGATCCGGCCGAGGTATTCGTAGGTGCCGTTGGGCAAGCGCCGGACCCGATCACCGGTGCGGTACAGGCGGCTGCCCGGCGGGCCGAACGGGTCGGGGCAGAAACGTTCGGCAGTCAGCCCCGGAACGTCGTGATAACCGCGGGACAACAATGAGCCGCCAATGCACAGCTCCCCGGGCACACCGGCAGGCGCGAGGTTGTCATCGCGGTCGAGCAGGTAATAGGCGCGGCCGTGCAAGGGGGCGCCGATCGGCATTTGCAGTGGCAAGTGTTCACTGGCCAGCAGTTCGGTGCAGTCCTGAATACTCGACACCACGGTGATCTCCGTGGGGCCGTAGATGTTCAGCAGCCGGACATGACTCAGCCCGGCCTTGCGCCAGGCGTTGAGCCCTTCGGGAGGCATGGCTTCGCCACCGACGCTGACCAGACGCAGGGTACCGTAGGCGTTGGCCGGGTCCAGGGCGAAATCCTGGGTCAGTTGGTACCAATAGGCGGTGGTCAGGCAGGCTGCCACGGTGATGCCATGGCGATACAGTCGGGCGAGGAATTCGCGGCTGTCCCATAACTCGGGGCCGCGCACGACCAGGCTGGCGCCGCACACCAGTGGAGGAAACAGTTGATCGACGAAACCATCGAAGTTGAACGTGGAGAACTGCAACACCCGATCTTCGGCGCTGACACCGTAATAGGTGCGAGCGACTTCGGTATAACCGGCCAGTGAACGGTGAGTGACCGCGACACCCTTGGGCTTGCCCGTGGAGCCGGAGGTGTAGATGACATAGGCCAGTTGTTCGCGATGCACGGTCCGGCCCGCCTTGACGGGTTGAAGGCCAGGCATTGGCGGGAGTGCGCAGACGTCCAGGCACGGCCGTTGATAAGTCTTGACCACCGGCGCTGTGGACGCGTCGACCAACACCAGGCGAATGTCGGCATCGTCGATCATGTGAGCCAGGCGTTCGGCTGGAAATTGTGGGTCCAGCGGCACAAAGGCAAGCCCGGCTTTCAATGTGCCGAACACTGCCGCGACAATGTCCAGCCCGCGGGGCAGGCACAGCCCGATGCGCGCTTCCGGTGGCAGGTCGAGCGCCAGCAGATGTTGGGCAATACGGTCAGCCCGGCGTTGCAGTTCGGCGTAGGTCCAGCTCTGGTCATCGTGGATCAGCGCCAGGCTGTCCGGGGTTTTCGACGCTTGCGCCGCCAGTCGCAGATGGACCATTTCAGGCAGTGGCGAAAGCGGCAATGAAGCCTGGCACTGCGCCAACAGACGCTGCTCGGCTTCGGCGTCGCGTATCGGCAGATGACCGATCATGCCGTCGGGAGCCTGTACCAAGCCCTGCAAAAGGGCGCTGTAAGCCCGACCATGGTTGACGATGCTGTCATGTTCGAACAGATCGCCATTGTAGGTGAAGCACACCTCAAGCCGGTCGCTGCGCTCCGACACGTTGAGCACCAGGTCCAGTTGCGCGGTCATCTGCTGGCGCTCGATTTCCACGATCTCAAGCCCTGGCAGTTGCAGTCGACGCGGCGCGTGATCGTCGAGCAGGTTGAACATCACCTGAAACAAGGGGGAGTGGGAAAGATGGCGTTCAGGTTCGAGTGCCTGGACCAGTCGCTCGAAGGGCAGTTGCTGATGTTCCAGGGCACTGCGCCGCACGTTGTTGACGTCGTCCATCACCTCATTGAAGGTGCGCCGGCCGTTGAGTTCGCAGCGCATGACCAGGGTGTTGATGAAGCAGCCGATCAAACCTTCGGTTTCCACGCGCGTGCGGTTGGCTACGGGCACGCCGACACGCAGGTCGGTCTGGCCGCTAAGGCGATACAGCAGAACGTTGAAGGCGCTCAACAGCACCGTGAACAACGTGGTGCCGCGCGCTTTCGCAAGCTGTCGCAAACCTTCGGTCAATGTCGGGTCGACGCTGAGATAATGGCGGGCGCCACGACCGCTTGAATGTTTCTGGCGAGGACGGTCGGTCGGCAATTCCAGCAAGGGTTGTTCTCCCGCCAGATGTTCGCGCCAATAGTTCAGTTCCGAAGCCAGTGTGCTGTCACTCAGGCAGGTCTGTTGCCACAACGCATAGTCGGCATATTGGACCGGCAACGCGGGCAGTTGCGCCTCAATGCCTTCCAGGGCGGCGCTGTAGAACGCGCTCAGTTCCTTGACCAGGATCCCCAGGGACCAGCCGTCAGCGACGATATGTTGTGCGGTCAGGATCAGCACATGCTCGTCGTCGCTGAGTTTTACCAGCAGGCAGCGCAGTGGCGCCTGTTGCAGGTCGAAGGTGCGGTTGGTTTCGCTATCGATCAGGTGTTGCAGGCGTGATTCGCGATCGCTGTCGGGCTCATCTGAAAGATCGATCAGCGGCAGCGCCAATGGCAACTGCTCGTGAATGATCTGATGCGCCTTGCCCTCGGCTTCGTGAAACGTGCTGCGCAAAATCCCATGCCGTGCCACCAGTTGATCGAAGCCGTGTTGCAAGGCGCCGATGTTGAGTGCGCCACGCAAGCGCAATGCAGCCGGCATGTTATAGGCGCTGCTGTCGGGGTCGAGACGGTGGAGAAACCACAGGCGTTGCTGGGCCCAGGACAGCGGGCGCGGCCCCTCGTCAGGCGATGGGACAATCGGCAAGCGATTGAGTTGTATGCCTTGTGCAGCCAGTGCCGCGGCAAACGCTTCGCGTTTGTGGGGCGTGAGCCTGGCGATGCGCTCTGCCAGTTGATGCGGGTTGATTTCCATAGCGTGATTGCGTCCTGGGGGCATCAGACAGAAGGGCTGGCGGATTTGGCGCGTGCCTGCAAGGCGGCGCGTTCCTCGGGCGACATCGCGGCCAGGGTGCGGCGCAGCTCGGCGATTTTCAGCAGTCGCCCCGGCTGGCTTTCCTGGGTGCGCAACGCCTGCGCCAATGTCGCGATGCTCGGGTTGTCGAACACCAGCCCCGGCGGTACTTCCAGTTGCAACAGGCTGCGCAGGCGCGTGCAGAGTTTGATGACCATCAAGGAATGGCCGCCCAGATCGAACAGGCTGTCGGTGATGCTCAGGCTGTCGCGCTCCAGCAGTTCCTGGTAAAGATCTGTCAGCAGGGCTTCGAGCGCATCCCTTGGCGCGAGCTCGACTCGGCGTTCAGTCAGGCTATCGGGTGTGGGCAGTGCGGCGTAATTGACCTTACCGTTGGCCAGGCGCGGCAACGCCTGCACGCGCAGCACTTGCGAAGGGGTCAGGTAGTCGGGCAACGACGTGCGCAACTCGGCGAGCAAGTCAGCGCTTTCACGGTTGCTGACGGCGTAGGCCAGTAACTTGCCGCCCGTGAAATGCACCACTGCCTGACTGACGCCGGCCAGCTTCAGGAGGGCCGCCTCCAATTCACCCGGTTCGACGCGAAAGCCGCGAACCTTGATCTGCTGGTCGCTGCGGCCCGCCAGGTGCAAGCGCCCGTTGGGCGACAGCCGTGCCAGGTCTCCCGTGCGATACAGGCGTTGGCCGGGGTTGAATGGATCGTCGATAAACGCATCAGACGCTCGGTTCAGATAACCACGGCTGACTTGCGCGCCGCCCAGGTACACCTCACCCAGGGCACCCAGCGGCGCGGGTTGCAGACCTGCCGGGGTCTGCTCGAGGACATAGGCGCGGGTGTTTGCCAGTGCCTGTTCCAGGGCCAGCGGTGCAGTGCTTTCGAACGCCTGGCTGAGACTGCACAGTACGCCGACCGTGGTTTCGGTCGGGCCGTAGTGATTGTGTACCCGGCTATTGGGGGCCACTTGCTGGATGCGTTGGCGCAGTGCGCCCGGGCAAGGTTCGCCACCCAATATCACGACATCCGGCAAGACACTGGCCTGGTCTTCGAGCAGAGCCGCCAGGTGTGACGGAACGATTTTCAGGCAGTCGATACGTTGATCGCGAACATAACGCGCGAATGCGCTGGCATCGCGGCTGGCTTCGTCACTGGCCAGCACCATGCAGGCACCGTTCCATAGCGCGCCGTACAGCGTGGTATTGCCCAGGTCCGCAGCCACCGAGGAAATCAGCGCGAAGCGTTTGCAATGGGCCAGGTCCAGCGCTTCGCTGACCGCCGCGGTGTAGTTGAGCAAATGACCGTGTTCGATGATCACGCCCTTGGGTTCACCGCTGGTGCCAGAGGTATAGAGCAGATAAGCCGCGTCGTTGAGCGAGATGTTATCTGTCGAAGGCACAGCGACAACCGCCGAGTCTTGCAGCTCGGAGATGCTCACGCCCTGGGCAGAGCCGATGAGCAGTTGCGGCTGCGCATCGCCAAGGATTTTTTCCAGGCGAGCGGCCGGCCAGGTCGGGTCCAGAGGGATGTAGGCAGCACCGGCTCGCAGCACCGCGAACAAGCCCAGCAGCAAGTCCGCCGAGCGTGGCAGCAGCAAGGCCACTTTCGACTCACGGCCAATACCTCGCGCGCACAAGGCACCGGCCAACTGCTCGACCTGTTCGTGCAGTTGTCGATAGCTCAAGGTTTGGCTGTTGACCTGCAAGGCCGGAGCTTCCGGCGTGTTGTGCGCCCAGTGGAGCAGTCGCTGAGGCAGTGTCCGGGAACCGAAGTCTCGGCTGGGGCCGCACAACTGGAATTGGCGGGCCCGATGCTCGGCGTTGCTCAGCGGCAGTTCGAGCATGGCGCAGGTATTCAGCCGTTCGGGCAAGACGCGCAGCAGGTAGCCGTATTGCTCCAACAAGCATTGCAGCGCTTCGTCGCCATAGTGCGCGCCGGGCGACTGGACGCTGACGGTCAGCCCTGCACCGTGCTCGTCCAGTACGACTTGCAGCGCCAGCTCGAAGCATGAGTCGACACCGGGCAGCGTATCGACCTGCCAGCGCAGGCCTGCGTTGTCGATGTCCTGGCAGTGGCTTGCCAAGTTGAAACCGACTTTGCGATGACGGGTATGGGCCGGGTCGGCGACGTTCCAGTATTCCTGTTGTTGAGTGTGTTCGTTGAGTTGACTGGCCAGGCTTTGCAGCCACTGATCGAACGTGCCGTTCAGGTCGGGGTTGAGCACCAGCGGCAGGATCTTTTCATAGACGCCGATTCCGTTGGCCAGGGTGTCGTAGTCGACACGGCAATCCTGTTGCCAGCCGGCGGTGTACACCGCTTGCCCGCCAACACGTGCCAACAGTAACCACCAGGCCGCTTGCAGCACTGTCCCCAGCGGTTGCTGGCTTTGATCGGCGAGTTGTTGCAGCGCGTGATGCAATTCGACGGGCAAGCGTTGACTCACCGTCGGGAGGCTACGCTGCCCTATCGGCTCGTGACGCGACCCCAGGTGCATCGGTGGCGTGTCCGCAAGTTTCAGCGCGGCCCAGTAGGCGCGACCGTTCAGGGCTTCGTCATCGGCATCAAGGTCGTTGCGCCATTCCACGTACTGCGAGTACTGGAACGCTTCCTCCAGCACGGTAGTGGGGCGTGCATAGAGTTCGGCCAATTCACTGAACAGATTTTGCAGGCTGAGCCGGTCGCTGGCACAGGCAGCGACCAGCAGGTCGAGGTGCCATTGGGCCGGTGCCAGTTGACGCAAGATGCCGCGAACCAGGCTACCGCTTTCAATGGCAAACGGCGCTTCAAGCAGCGCAGCGCTTTGCTGTTGCTGCTCGGCGACGGACAAACCGGCCTCCAGAACATGCCATTGCAGCGCAGGCGCCACGACGTGCTGGCGCAGGCTTCGATACAGGCTCGAAGGACGCAGCGCCGTGCGCAGGCTGGTATGGCGTTCGATCACTTGCAGCAACGCTTTATGCAGCTGCCCTGGGTGCAGCGGGCCTTCAAGGGTCATGCCCAGATGCACGGACGGGCGGCTGCTTTGCAAGGCGACGGCCTGCTCCGCACTGAGGGGCAGATCGTGGTTCGCTTCCTGGTTATTGCTCATGGTAGGGCTCAATCCTGCAGTTCCATTGCGTTGTTGTAATTGGCCAAGCGAGCCGGCTCATGCAGATCCCCCATGGCGACGACAATTTTTCGCGGGCCCTCAAAGGGGTCACGGGCGTGAGCGGCCAGCAAGTTATCGAGCATGATCACATCGCCCTGTTGCCAGTCGAAACGCACTGCGCATTCTTCGTAGAGTCGACCTATCAGCGACATCGTTTCGTGGTCGATGGGGCTGCCATCACCGAAATACACCTGGCGTGGCATACGTTCCTGACCGACCATTCGCAGCAAGTCTTCGCGTACCTGAGGGTCCAGGCAAAAGGTGTGGTGCAGTTGAATCTGATTGAAGAAGCTGCGCTCGCCACTCAGCGGGTGGTGGATCACCGCGGGGCAACGGGTGCGGGTTTGCAGCTCATCATTGGCCAGCCAGTGGAACTCGGTACCGCTGGACCGGCACTGGGCCTCAACCTCGTCGCGATCTTCAGTCTTGAAGAATTCCCGCCAGTTGACATCCAGGCGCTCGGTGAACGTACGCACATAAAGCAACCCTTTGCTTTCGAACCTTTCGGCCAGGGCTGTCGGCAAGCGACGGTACAGTTCGCGGCAGTCAACGATGGGCGTCGCACCACCCACAGGCGAAGGTTGTTCACAAAAGAACCATTGTTTGCGTGGAGAGCGGGGCAGGTGCGAGCTCTCGTTGTGGAACAGGATCATCTCCCGCTCGGGATAAGGCGTGGAACGGTAGATATTGCGTCCACCTTCCTTCTTCGGCAGGTCGCCATAGCCACCGAACAGACCGGGATGGATGGCCTCGGCGAAGGCTTCGAAGGCCTTGGCGTCGTCCAGGGCAAAGCCGCGAAACAGCAGGCCGGCGTGCTGGCACAGCAGGGTATCGATCAGGTCCCGGGAGCTTTGCGCCCATCCCACTGGATCCAGGTCCGGCACACAGGGTTCGATCATCAAGGGGAATTCCCGTCCCGGCAGCAGCGGGGCGGTCCGGATCAGCGGCTTGGGCGTTGTGGCGCGGGCCGGCATCTTTTTCAACTTGTCGAGTTTGCTCGATGGCGAGGGCGAATTAGCCAAGGCAGATGACTCCACAGAGGGCAATGTGATGGTGAAATGAGTGAGGGCGGCATGGGGCTGCTCGACGACTTGTTGCAGCAGACTCAGCCAGGCACGGATCAAGGTCTCGATACGTTCGCCCTTGAACAGTGCGCGGGCGTAGACCCAGTCGCCGCGCATGACATCGCCCTGGCGCTCAAGGAACAGCGCCATGTCGAACTTGCTGGTGCGTTCCGCCGGGGGCTGCTGGCGCACTTCAAGACCGGAGATGGCAAATTCAGCCTGGGGCGTGTTCTGCAGGACGAACAGGGCTTGCACCAAGGGGTTGCGGCTGCGTTCGCGGGGCACTTGCAAGGCTTCGACAATACGATCGAACGGCAGCGCCTGATGCTCGAAGGCTTGCAGGCAGGTGTCGCGGGTACGGCCCAGGAAATCGCTGAAGCGCTCGTTGCTCATTCGACGCGAGCGCAGCGGCAGGACGTTGACGAAGAAGCCGATCAAACCTTCAAGGCTGGCGTCGTCGCGACCGGCGACGTCAGTGCCCAGTAACAGCTCATCGTTGCCAGTCAAGTGATGCAGCAGCAATTCGAAGGTGCTGAGCAGCACCATATACAGGGTGACCCCTTCAGCCAGGGCCAGTGCATCGAGGCGTGCCAGCAGTGGCGCGGGTATTTCCAGGGCTTTGGCGGCGCCCCGTGCATCGGCCTGGGCCGGGCGCGGCCAATCTGTGGGTAGCGCGAGTACGTGTGGCGCACCGCGCAGCTGTTCCTGCCAGAAGGTCACTTCGTTATCGAGGCTTGGACCTTGCAGGCACTCACGCTGCCAGTGCGCATAGTCTGCGTATTGCACCGGCAATGAAGCCAGTTGCGGGGCTTTGCCGGCCTGGAGCGCGGTATAGACATGACTGAGCTCATTGATCAGTACGCCGACCGACCAGCCGTCAGCGACCATATGATGCAAGCCCAGGAACAACAGGTGCTGATGCTCGTCGAGCTTGAGTACCCGCGCCCGGATCAAGGGCACCTGTGCCAGGTCGAAGGGGCGTCGCAGGTTGTCGAGGCTTTCCTGATCGGCCACAGCCTGGCGCTGCCCGGCATCGAGATGCGAGACATCGCGCAGCGGCACGTCCATTTCAAGGTGCGTCGCGATCAAGGACACTGGTTCGCCGTCGATGTCCGAATAGGCGGTCCGCAGAACCTCATGACGGTTTAGCAGGGCATTGAAAGTAGCGCGCAGGACGTTCATGTCCAGCGCACCTTGCAGGCTAAGGGTGGCGGCCATGTTGTACGCCGCTGATGGCCCGTGCAGGCGATCGATCATCCACAGACGATGTTGGCTCAGGGACAGAGGCATGTGCACCTGGCGCTCGACCGATCGCAACACTGGCGCGCTGGCGGCGTTAACCGGTTGTGCCGACAGGGCGTCCAGGCACTGCGCCTGTTGCCACAGCAGCGGCGCATCGAAAACACTGCGCAGCGCCAGCTCCAGGCCACAACGTTGGCGAATGCGGGCGATCAGGCGGGTAGCCAGGAGTGAGTGCCCACCGGCTTCAAAGAAATGACTGTTGCGTCCCAGTGTCTGGTGCGGCAGCAGCGCCGCCCATAGCTCAGCCAGCAAGTGTTCGTTGGCGCTGCTCGGGGGATCGACCTCGATGCTGTCCAGTGTGGGTGCCGGCAGGGCCTTGCGATCGATTTTTCCGTTGGCGTTCTGTGGCCAGCTGTCCATCTGCACCCACAGGGAGGGCACCATGTAAGCGGGTAAGCCGTCGCGGACGAACTGGGCCAGCGCGGCATCAGTGAGTGCGTGCCCGTGACGACCCTGCCAATAGCCCACCAGCATCTCGCTGCTGCCCAGTCGTTGCAGGCTGACCATGGCGCGAAGGATGTCTGGATGACGCTCCAGATGCGCTTCGATTTCTCCCGGTTCGATGCGGAAGCCACGCAGTTTGAGCTGGAAATCCTTGCGTCCGAAATACTGCAACACGCCGTCGTCACCCCAGCGCGCCAGATCGCCGCTCAGGTAAAGACGACTGCCTGCCTCGCCGAACGGGTTGGGAATGAAGCTGGCGGCGGTGCGCGAGGGGTCCGCCAAATAGCCGCGACTGACGCCGATGCCGCCGATGGCCAATTCGCCGACTACGCCTTTGGGCAGCGGTTGAAGGTCGTGGCCCAGAACGTATAGTTCGGCATTGGCGGTGGGCCGGCCGATCGCCACACTGGTGCCTTGATCGGGTGCGTTGCGCAATGGCTGGAACGCCACGTCATCCGAGCACTCGGCTGGACCATAGGCGTTCATCAATGGAGTGTGCGGGTAATGGCTGAACCATTGCTGGGTGGTTGCCACCGGCAGCGCTTCACCGGTGGGCAGCACCCAGCGCAGATCCGGCAATGACACCGGCTGGTCGGCCTGGCTTTCCAGCATCGCCTGCAACAATGCCGGTACCGGCTCAAACAGGCTGACGTGGCGCGTGCGCAGGACCTGGAGCAGTGCCTGGGGATCACGTACGACGCTGTCGCCGATGATCTCCACGCAAGCGCCGAACAGCGGTGCGGTGAGGGCTTGCCAGACAGAAATATCAAAACAGGCCGGTGCGGTCTGGGCGATCACATCGTTCTGGTTCAAGCCAAGCGGTTCCAGCTTGGCCAGCATGTTGTTGAGCATGCCGGCGCGAGTGACCATCACGCCCTTGGGCTGACCGGTGGAGCCGGAGGTGAACAGCACGTAGGCCAGTTGATCCTGACGTGCCGGTTGTTGCGGCAGACGTCCAAGGGTACTCATTTCCACCAGGTCGTGCGGCAGGGCGTGTTTGCCCTGATAGACTGAAGCCAGGCGCTCTGCGTACTCGGGTGTGCAGATCACCATCGGCTGCTCAAGCCGCGCCAGCACCTGTTGCCAGCGCGCCGGGGGTTGAGAGGGTTCCAGCGCCAGCCAGGCACAGCCTGCGCGCAAGGTCGCGACCATCAGGCACAACCAGTCGATGCCCCGGTCGGCGAGCAAGGCGATTGGCTGGTCGGGTTGCGCGCCCAAAGCCTGGAGACCACGGGCCATGACTTCCGAGCGTTGCCAGAGTTGGGCATACGTCAGGGACTGATCGGCACAACGTGCGACCAATCGCTGAGGGTGGGCGGCCACCTGGGCGGCCACCCGTTGCTCCCAACTGTCTTCGAGGCTGTAATCGGCCCGATGGGTTCCCCAGTCAAGCAGGTGCGCGCGTTCGTCGGCGGTCATGATCGACAGCTGCTCGATACGGGTGTCGGGCGCGGTATCCATGGCGATCAGGAGCCGGTGCAAATGATCGATCAGTGTCTGTAGCGATTCGACCGGCAGGCATCGGGTGTCGGCGCTGAAAAGCACCTCCAGGCGGCGTCCGGGCAGGGCCTCGACCGTGAGGCCGTAGCTGGTCTGCTCAAGGTTATCCATGACCTTGAGCGTCAACTCACCGGATTGCAGTTGCCGCTCACTCAGGGCCGGTAGATTCTGGAACACCAGCAGCGTGTCGAACAGTCCGGCACCTCGTGGGTGCTGCTGGAGGATTTCGGCCAGCGGCGTTTGCTCATGTTCGCGCATGGCGACGCTGATTGCCTGGACCTGATGCAGGTAGTCGCCCAGGGTCAACCCGGAGTCAACCTGCAAACGCAGCGGCAGTGTGTTGATGAATACGCCGAGTATCTGCCCGGCATCTGGCAGCTCACCCGGCCGCCCGCTGCTGGTGACACCGAACATGACGTCCGGCTGGTTGTTATAGCGCGCCAGCAGCAAACCCCAAGCCGCCTGTATCAGCGTATTGAGGGTGACCCGGGTGTTTTTTCCGAGGTTGTTCAACGCAGTGGTTTGCGCTTCGCTCAGTTGCAGGTTGCGGGTGTAGTAAACCGCTGTTGCCGCGCTTTGCGCAGCGTTCAGGACGGGCAGGGACCCTGCGCCTTCGAAGCTTGCCAGGCGCTGCTGCCAGTAAGCCTGGCTCTGGGCGTCCGGTTGCGCGGCGAGCCAGTCGATATAGTCGCGGTAGGGTGCCCGGGTGTTGACCGCGATACCGTTGTAGCGGGCGAGTATCTCTTCCATCAACATCACCGAACTCCAGCCATCGGCGATCAGGTGATGGCGGCTCCACACCAGCCATGTGCGCTGCTCGTCGAGCTGGATCAGCGCGACGCGTTGCAAGGGCGGGCACTGCGGATCGAAACCCAGTGCACGGTCAGCCTGGCAGTAATCGGCCATGGCTTGTTGGCGCTGGGTCTCATCGAGTGTGCTCCAGTCCAGCTGTTGTACCGGCAAATGCAGGTCGCGATAGACCCCTTGCATGGGTTCCTCCAGGCCTTGCCAGAGGATCCCGGTACGCATCAATGGATGCGCGGCGAAGGTATCGCGCCACGCGGCCAGATAGCGCGCAGGCTCCAGCGGGCCTTGCAATTCGGCGTGCAACTGGTTGACATAAACGCCATTGCCGCCCTCCAGCAGGCTGTGGAACAACAGCCCTTTTTGCAGCGGCGAAAGCGGATAGGCATCCTCCAGTTCGGTACCGGCCAGGGCGTCGAGCGCCTCGCGTTCGATAGGGCTGAGGGAGAAAACCGCCGGTGGATTTGTCGGTGCTTGAGGCACCGGAGCCGCCACCGCCGGTGCGCGGCAATTGATCAGGCTGGCCAGCGCTTCGACGCGCGGGTGGGCGAAAAGCTCTTTTGGACTGAATCGCAGGCCTTGCTTGCGTGCCTTTGCAATCAATTGCAGGGCGATGATCGAGTCCCCACCCAAGGCGAAAAAATCGTCCTCGCGGCCCACGTCCGTGCGTTGCAGGACATCACGCCACAGGGCAGTTAGTTGCGCTTCCAACTGCTTGAGGGGCGAATCCAGCGTGGCAGCCAGTTGTGCAATGGTGGGATGCGCGAAGAAATGTTTGGGGGTGAACTTGAGTTGTGCCTTGCGCGCGCCAGCGATCAATTGCAGAGCCAGGATCGAGTCGCCGCCCAAGGCGAAGAAGTCATCGTGGATCGACAGCGAGGACTTGCCGAGCAGGGCGCACCACAGTTCCATCAACAACGCCTCGACCGGATCGCGGGGGGCGATGTCCAGGGTGTTTTGTCGCTGACTCTGTTCCGGGGCGGGCAGGTTGTGTCGATCGACTTTACCGTTGGCCAGGCGTGGCAGTTCGGTCAGTTCGACATACAGGCTCGGTAACATCGGCTCAGGCAGTTGCGCCGCCAGTTGCCGGCGCAACTGTTCGCGATCCATCCCGGTGTCCGGCACCAGGTAAGCGATCAGTTTTGCGGCATCGTTGTCGCCCAATGTCCGGGCCACCACGACCGCCTCGCGCACGCCATCACAGGCCCTGAGACATGCTTCGATTTCCCCTGGCTCAACGCGAAAGCCACGGATCTTCACTTGATCATCAATACGTCCAAGGAACTCTACGACGCCTGAAGGCAGCAGTCGTGCGCGGTCACCGGTGCGATAAAGGCGTTGACCCGAACCACTGAGCGGGTTGGGGATGAACCGCTCGGCGGTGAGACCGGGTTGCCCCAGGTAACCATCGGCAACGCCCGGGCCACCGATATAGAGCTCGCCGGCGCTGCCCAGTGGCATCGGGTCCAGGTAGCGATCGAGCACGTGAACGTTGACATTGGCCAGTGGCGCGCCAATCGGCGCAAAACCTGAAAAGGTATCGTCAGACTCGTTCACTGGTTGAGTCAGGCAACCGACGGTGGTTTCCGTAGGGCCGTAGTGGTTGACGATCCGGCAGCCCGGCGACAACGCTTGCAGGCGCTTTACCAGCGTCAGGTCCAGGCCTTCGCCACCCAGCACCAGGCATTGGCGCGGGAGCAGGCGCTGTGGGTCGGCGACCGCGAGCAGGGCGTTGAGGTGCGAAGGTACGATCTTCAGGCAATCGACTGGCGCGGCGGCCAGGCTTTGCGCCAACTCTTCGGGGTCTGCGGCCAGTTGTTCATCGATCAGGCGCAGGGTTCGTCCGGTCAGCAGCGCGCCAAACCAGGCGGTGTAACCCAGGTCCGCGGCCACGCTGGCCAAGGCTGTCAGGCTGGCGTCTTCGCTCAGTGCCAGACTCTGCATCACCCCGTCGACGTAGTGAATCAGGTTGCCCTGGGTCACGCGCACGGCTTTTGGCGTGCCTGTGGAGCCTGAGGTGTAAATCAGGTAGGCCAGTTGTTGAGGGTGGGCAGGCGCGGCATTCATGGGTGCGACGCCTGTGCCTTGGGCCAGGCGGCGCACGGTTTGATCGGGGCCGATCAGTACGCTGGCAGCGCTGTTATCGAGCAACTGCTGACGTCGTGACTCAGGCAATGCCGGGTCCAGACACAGATAAGCCGCGCCCAGTTTCCAGCTGGCCAGCATGGCCGTCATCAGCGTGCGGCCCCGGGGCAGGGCCAAGGCGACGATCTGGCCTGTGCCCGTTCCGGCGCTACGCAGCTGTTGTGCCAATGCTTCGGCCGCTTGGTCGAGCTGGGCGTAAGTGAGCGAGCCGTTGGCATCGCTCAGGGCGGTTCGATCACAATGCGTGCGAACCTGGTGTTCGAACGCTTCGACAGCGGTTGCAAAGGCTGGCTGGCTGTTCAACCCCAGACAGCGCGATGCTGTTGAGGGCGGACAGGCCGGCAGGTCGCTGACCCGCGCCTCGGGCATCTGCTGAGCCTCGCCGGCAAACCAGACGAAATCTTCGGCCAGACGGGCGATACGCTGCGCATCGAACAGATCGGTTCGATAGCGCCATTGCGCCAGCAATTGGACACCGTCGTCCTGCCAGCGCAGATTGAGGTCGTTGGCTGCGCCGCGTTGGGTGAACAGATGCTCTTGCACGCTGTATTCACCAAAGTGCTCGTCGCGACGGCTGGGCATGTACGTCAGCATGCAGCGAAACAACGGGCCGTTGCCGACGTCTTCCTGCATACGCACCGCTGGATAACGGCGATGACGCAAGCCTTCACGCATTTGTTGCGCGATGTCGCGCAGACAATTGGTCAGGGTCGGGTTGTGCTCGAAACGGGCGCGCAACGGCAGGCTGTTGAGCGTAAAGCCCATCAGGTTTTTGTATTTGGCTTTGTGCCGGTCCATGGTCGGCGTGCCGATGAGGAAGTCGTCCTGATCGCTGCAGCGATGCATGAACACCTGAAACAGCCCGACCAGTAACACAAACAGGCTGACATTATGAGTGTCGGCCATTGTTCGCAGATGGCTGCTCTGGGACTCACTGAGCAGTAGTTCGAATTCGTCGCCTTCGTAGTCGGGGGTGCGCGGGCGAGGGCGGTCCGGTGTCAATTCCAGGGCCGCGGGAGTCCCGCTGAGTTGCGCCTGCCAGTAACTGGCCAGGGATGCGAGCTTGCTGTCTTCCAGCAGCTCACGGTGATCGTTCAACCATTCGAAATACAGGCCTGGTTCTGGCAAGACCAGCGGTTCGCCAGTGACTTGGGCATGGTAGGCGGCGAAGGTCAGCTTGAGCATCCATTCAACGCTCAGGAAGTCGCCGCTGATGTGGTGCGCCGCCATGCATAAATAAAGTCGACCTTGATTGCGCAGCAGCCGCAAGCGACAGATATTTGCCGATGCGAGGTCGAACGGCTGGTCGGCATGATGCTCGATCCACGCCTTGACCCCTGCCGCGTCTAGGTCGTCGAGGCCCTCCCAGGTTGCACTGACCCGGATCTGTTCGGGACGGAACATCCACAGTTGCCCATCCACTTCCCGATAGCCGCAATGCAACGTTTCGCAGTGTTCGACGACGCGCGTGAAGGCCGCGCACAGTGTTGCGGCGTCCAGGTCCGCCCGCAACTCGCGAGCGGCGACCATGTTATAGGCATGACTGGCCGGATTGAGTTGGTGAAACTGCCATAGAGCCTGCTGACCGGGGCTGGCCAGGTGTAAGGGGGTGGACATCATGTCAGTTTTGCTCCTGGGCAGGTTCGGCCATGGCGACGATCACTTGTCGGGGCCCTTTGAAGCTGGCGCGCCCATGGGCGACCAGCATGTTGTCGAGCATCAGGACGTCGCCTTTTTCCCAAGGGAAATAAACGCTGTTTTCGGCCAGCACCCCACGAATTTCCTCCAGGACACTTTCTTCCAGCTCAGTACCGTCGCCGTAATAGACATTGCGGGGCAGATCGAGCGGATCATCATCGACAACCGCCATGAGGCTTTCACGAATCGCCGGCGCAAGATTGGAGACGTGGAACAAGTGCGCCTGGTTGAACCAGACCCAAGCCTGGGTTTTCGGATGACGGGCAACGGCCTGGCATATCTGGCGGGTGCGCAGTTCGCCATCGTCTTTCCATTCGAACGCAATGCGATTGGCCCGGCAGTAGGCCTCGGCCACCGCAGGGTCCTCAGTGTTGAAGGCCTGCTCCCAGGACAAGTCCAGGCCGTTGCCATAATTGCGCACGTACATCAGGCGTTTATCACTGAAGCGCTGGCGCAAGGCGGGATCGAGCTGCTGGAAGATGCGACGGCTGTCAGCAATAGGTGTTTCGCCACCCTCGACACTGGGCTGGACGCAATGGAACCAGATCTTCAGAGGCCATTGCAGGGTGTAGGACTGCTCATTGTGCAGGGGAATGGTTTGATGGGCGGGGTATTCGGTAGAAGTGTAGACACCTTGCTCGATCGCTTTACGAGGTGTCGAGCCGAATTCGTAATTGAGTAACTCATGGCCAAAACCGCGAACCAGATCTTGAAAGGCATGTTCCCCGAGAACGTCGAACCCGCGCAGAAGCAGGGCGCCGGCCTCGTGCAATTGATCCTCGACCAACGCGTGAAGCTCGCTCAGGCACGGGCGCGTGCGCTCGAGCGGTTCAACCAGCAGTGGCAACGTTTTGTGCACCAGAAGTGGGCGCACGGATAATCCTGTTGCGTGCTCGACTTCCCGTCCCATGCGCTTGCTCCTTCTATTCGGTCATGTGTCAAAACGCCACTTTGTAGTGCGTTTTCTTGAGGCGAGAAATACTATCCGATACTACTGACAGTTGTTAATAATATTTATTAACATTCGCATTATTGTTTTTTGGCTGCCAGAATCATCCGCTCTCGCAGTCGTCAGGCTTCATTGGATAACCCTCATACAAGGAACTGGGAATGAGTTGGGACAATGCTGAAAGCGGTTTTATCGTGGTGGTCAATCACGAGGAGCAGTATTCGATCTGGCCGGATTACAAGGCGCTACCCGAGGGCTGGCGAGCGGCCGGCCAGCAAGGCAACAAGGCGCAATGCCTGGCCTGGATCGAGGAGCAATGGACGGACATGCGTCCGCTCAGTTTGCGTATGGCCCTGCAAGCCACCCCACAGCGCTGAACGCTCGCCTATACAAGGACATTCGTATGGAAAGTCTTCACCGCTGGACTGATTCCGGCTCGATTTTTACCCTCGAACATTTCCGCCAGCAGCCACCGCGTGAGTTCAAACCGGACGACCTGCTTGAACGCCAGGCCGCTCGCGAATCCAATGCCCGCTCTTATCCAAGACGTATTCCGTTGGCCCTTAAGGAAGCCCATGGACTCTATGTGCTCGACACGCGCGGCCAGGTGTTCATGGATTGTCTTGCCGGGGCCGGGACACTGGCGCTCGGTCACAACCATCCGGTGACCATCGACGCAATGCGAGCAACGCTCGATTCCGGCTTGCCCTTGCACACACTCGACCTGACCACCCCCATCAAGGATGCGTTTGTCGAGGCCCTGTTCGCCGCATTGCCGCCGGCGTTTGCTGCGCAAGCACGCATTCAATTCTGTGGGCCGACGGGGGCTGACGGGATTGAAGCGGCCCTCAAGCTCGCGAAGATCGCGACGGGTCGCAAGGGCATTTTCTGCTTCTCCGGTGGTTATCACGGTATGACCCAAGGTGCATTGAGCCTGATGGGCAATCTGGGGCCCAAGCAATTGCCCGGCTCGCTGATGGCCGACGTGCAAGTGTTGCCCTATCCCTATGACTACCGCTGCCCATTCAATATTGGCGGCGAGGCGAGTATCGATGCAGGGTTGAGTTACATCGAGCAATTGTTGACGGACCCCGAATCCGGAGTCCTTCCACCCGCTGCGGTTGTGGTGGAGGTGGTACAAGGGGAAGGCGGCGTGATTCCAGCGCCGGCTCGCTGGCTTCAGGGGTTGCGCAAGCTGACCCAGCAGCATGGTGTCGCGTTGATCGTCGATGAAGTCCAGACCGGATTAGGCCGTACCGGACGCATGTTCGCGTTTGAACATGCCGGGATCGAACCCGACATCCTGGTCCTCTCCAAAGCCATCGGCGGTGGTCTTCCGTTGTCGGTCATGGTTTACCGTGAAGCCTTGGACCTCTGGAAACCGGGGGCCCACGCAGGTACTTTCCGCGGCAACCAGATGGCCATGGCCGCGGGTGCGGCAACATTGCGCTATATCCAGGAACAAGGCCTGGCGTCCCACGCCGAGGCCATGGGCGAGCGCTTGATGACTCAGCTTCGGCAGATTCAGCGTGATTACCCGTGCATCGGGCAGGTTCGCGGACGTGGCCTGATGGTGGGTGTCGAAATCGTCTCGACGGCAGCTCAAGGCGCGCGTGTGGCACCGGCCGACGGCGTGATGGCAAAGGCCATTCAACAGCAATGCCTGCGAGAGGGCGTCATTATTGAACTGGGTGGGCGCCACGGGGCTGTCGTACGGTTCTTGCCGCCGTTAACAATCCAGGCTGCCGAGATTGATCTGCTGGTGGAGAAGTTTCAGTTCGCGTTGGGTAATGCATGCCTTGATTCGGAGCTTAGGGGCTGAGCCAGACTCACCACGGCGGATTTTTTCAGAAGGCACGCGTAAAAGGCGAGTGGCTGGTCAAGCCTGGAGGGGGCGGGTAAAAATCCTGCCCCTACCTCCTCCAAAGTCATTATATAGACGCGTTTCAGATTCGGCTAAATGCCCAAAAAATTTGTGCTTGGCTGTCCTTGGCGAGAGGCTCAGATTTTCGATCACACACAACATACGGTGGCTTATGTAGGGATTCGGCTGCGCATCTCATTTCTACGATTGCATTCTTCTTGAGCTAACAATCCAGAAGTATAGTGCCCTAATGCTTATCAAAAATGAGATATCTGCGAGCCATGCGACTCACTGTACGAGCGGTTGCCCTTGCTCCATTGTCCTTGCGTTTACCACCAAGAATCGATCGGACATATTTGCTATCCCGATAAGGTACTCCCTTTATGTTTAGTGGAGACATACCAGGATTTCAAGTCCTAGAAAGCCAGACCGATTTTTTGCCGAGAGCTATCCTTCGTGAAGAGCAATAAAGGCTCTCGAAATTACTGAGGACGAAACAGGTGAGCATTCCTGTCGATGATGGTCTGGATGATTTCCACCGAGCCATTAATGGCGAATTGCGCGCCCATGCATACCAGGAGGAAACCCATCAGCCGTGATATGGCATCAATGCCTGACTGTCCCATTATTCTCATGATTAGTCCTGAGCCAAGCAGGCATACCCAAAGGATAAGAGCGGTAAACAGGAAGATTAATGGAGGGGCTGTTAATAATACCCAGGCAGGAAACAACGTACTGTGTTTGATAGTGGCGGCGGAACTGATGATCATCGCAATGGTGCCAGGCCCGGCCGTACTGGGCATGGCCAGCGGGATGAAGGCAAAGTTCGGTTGTTCGCTTGCGCCGTTGCTGGAGGCAGAGGGCTGAAGAGGCGGCGGAAACAGCATCTTCAAGCCCATGATGATGAGAATTCCGCCACCGGCCATACGCAAGCCCGGTATGGAAATGCTAAATGCATCCATAACAAACGCGCCTACGTAGTAAGTGAACGTCATGATCAGAAAGACATAGAATGACGTCAGAAAAGCCTGTGTCTTTTTTTCCTTGTGACTCAGCCCTTTACTCAAGGCAAGAAACAGCGCAACTGTGGTGGGAGGGTTAGTCAATGGCAGCAGCGCCAGTAACCCAAGTCCGATTGCATTGAACAGATCTGTCATGTCGAACTCAAGTCCTGTTGTTCGAGGCCACTTTTGTCGGCGAACGTTGTTAGCGTGAAGTTTTGACCTTCAGGACTTCGGTATAAATGGCATCGACCGTCTGACCCACATGGAGCTTCTTCATTCTTTCCTGAAGCTTCGGGTCTTCGACTTTCAGAACAGTCGCTTTTCCCTCCGGCGGAAGCAAGGTCACCTCATGCTGTTGCAAGTCAATGCGAGTGATCTTGGACGTGACCTTGACCTGGCGAACCGCTTCACCTCCGGGATTGGGATTGTCCTTGGTGGCACGGATGGACATGGATTCCTTAGTGACGCCCGGTGCACCGCCAACCTCTGTATCAAGCTTATAAGCAACCGAACGAATCACATGAATATCGACCGTGTCGCCGACTTTCAAATTGTGCAGGTTCTTGGCCTGGTCGGTGAGCTGGATAGACACTGGGCTTTTGTCGCGACCTTCGATGGTGACCTGGTAGTTAGCGGGATCAACGGCCAATACACGGGAAACAATGTGCCCCTCCATCGCACTGCTTCCCAATGGTATATCGGCGGCATGTGCGGTCAGGCAGGCAGTTGAGAGAAGTGAAGCGAGGGCAATGGCGCAGGCAACGGAACGGATTGGTCTCATGGGGCTGCTCTTCCATAGAGTGTTGACATTACGAATCCTGCATACGGCTTTCTGGGGTGACTTGCCGTAGCCGATGGAATCGCATTGACCTCGGTAGCAATCACTAAAATCCAATCAGCTCAGTGTAGCTTTCATTTGTGTATTGCAATCTGCAAACCTACTGGCCTCCCTTCGGACCGAAGTCGGCAGATTGAAACGGCAGAGCCCGCAATCCTAGCAACCACTTACACGAGGGCAGTAATCGCGGAACTCCTTCTTTCGAGGTGATCTTCTATTGAGTTTTTGTCGCCCGCCTGACATATAAACTAGTGTCGGAAGGCTGCATTTGGCCGAGGCTGTGTAAAAACATTTTCGAGCGCGACGGGTACTCAAAACCGGACTGAAAATCGCGCCTCTGCGTGAAATCCACATCTGCTGACATGCCGATAAGTTTCAGATTTAACGTAGACGCCACCCTTCAATTTTGGCGAAGCGTTTTTACACACTCGGGGCCGAAAGCTGCCTATCGCACCACTCCAAACGCATCCTTCATATCAGATTGGACAGTTGATATTGACGGGGGGGAGGGCGGGCTGAGAGGTAAGGTTGCGGAAATTGCCGAAAAGATGCGGAAACGATCCAGAAGCGCTGTGACAGAATCTGCGAACCCCAGAAACGACAAAGCCCTGAATAATCAGGGCTTTGTCGTATAAAGATGGCGGAGGCGATGTCCGCTATTTTGACGTATTTTGAGTTCTATTGCCGTCTGGCTGTTTACTAAAAAGTCCTTATTAAACATGTAGATATTTGATTTTTTGTCTTTTGTGTTCCAATGGATATTACCGAAAGCCATCGTCCAAGGTGTGGGCTGGAGTGTGGGCTGGAGCTGATTTAGATTAGGTCATCGTCCTTAAAGAGATGAGGTGACGCATGGCATCACTTACGACAAAGGCGGTGGAGAAAATAGTCAGAACTGGCTTGCCTGGCATGACCAATGACGGAGATGGGTTGTATCTGAGAGTTGGCCCTACCGGCGGCGCAAGTTGGCTTTTCCGCTATAAGCTCTCAGGAAAGAGCCGATACATGGGCTTGGGAAAGCATCCAGAGACAAGTCTCGCGGCAGCTCGGGAAAAAGCATCTGATGCTAGAAGGCTGAGTAGATCTGGAGTCGATCCAATTGCGAGTCGAGATGAGGTGTTGGAGAGGAAAAGGCTGGAAAAAGAAGCCACGTTTCTATCGGAGCGCGAAACCCCGACCAAACCAATAACCTTTAAGGAGGTTGCTCTTGATTACATCGCTGCCCATAAGGCGGGCTGGAAAAATGCCAAGCACGCCCAACAGTGGAAGAACACACTGACTACTTATGCGTTCAAGGTCATAGGCGATCTTGCCACCCAGGAGATAGGCATTGAACATGTGCTGAAAATCCTCAAGCCGATTTGGACAGTAAAGCCCGAAACCGCTAGTCGTTTGCGAAACCGTATCGAACTTGTCCTCGACGCAGCAAGAGCTCGAGACCTACGCGCAGGCGAAAATCCCGCTCGATGGCGAGGACACTTGGACAAGCTTTTGCCTCCTCGCCAAAAAGTGCGTGCTGTAAAACATCACGCAGCAATCCCATGGACTGAGCTCCCTACGTTCGTGGCGACTCTTGAGAAAGCAGAAGATCTGAGTTCTAAGGCCCTGTGCTTCACTATCCTGACCGCTTGCCGAACCAGCGAAGTACTCTTATCTACGTGGGCAGAGATTGATCTCGTTGCTGGAATATGGACCATTCCAGCGTCGCGGATGAAAGCAGGGAAAGAGCACCGGGTTCCGCTGTCGAAACCAGCATTGGATCTACTGATTGGTCTTCCTCGCGTAGAAGGGAACAATCATCTGTTTCCTGGTGCTCGAAAAGGGAGGCCGCTGAGCAATATGGCGATGTTGATGGTGTTGCGTCGAATGAAGCGCAACGATCTCACGACGCATGGATTCCGCTCGACTTTTAGGGATTGGGCGAGTGAGGTCACCCACTATCCTCGAGAGGTCTGCGAACAGGCGCTTGCACATACAGTAGAGAATGCGGTTGAGGCTGCTTATCGCCGTGGAGATCTGTTCGGGAAGCGTCAAATGTTAATGGATCAATGGTCACGGTATGTGTGTGGCATGCAGGACGCACCGGACAGTAGGGAGGCTGCCAGTTAAGGTTCAGCTTGTTTACTGACCTATTGAAGTCCTCAACGACATCAACGGCGACCTGGTCACGCTGTACCGCGTCGTGCAGAACCACCTGGAAGAATTCGTGCGCCAGTTCAAATGGGCGCTGAGCTCACGCCAGGTGTTCGAGTGGCAGAAGATGACCCGCCCCGAAAACCTCACCGACATCCAGCGCGCCGCGCGATTTTTCTACCTACAGCACCATGCCTTCGCCGGCAAGGTCACCGGGCAGACGTTCGGTACCGCCAGCACAGGCCCGGCCATCAACCTGCTGCGGATTGAGGAAAATCTCTCGGCGGCCTGGCAGCGCCTGTCTGGGACCTACGTCGAACATCTACCCTGGCTCGAATGCGCGGAGCGTTATGACCGTGCGCATACCTTCCATTACATGGATCCACCTTATTGGTCTGATACTGCGCTTCCAGTTCGTTAATACGCGCCTGCAGCTGCTGGTAGGTTTGTTCTATCTGGTTCATGGATAGCGCCTCTCGTCAGCAAGCAGTCAGACAAATGGATCGCTAATAGGGTTGATCACGCTGCTTTGCTGATTGCGGATATCGCCCACAGGGCGGTCGACCTTGAACCACTCGAAAGCCTCGGTCGGTTCCCAGTGCAACAGCATTATTTGCTCGGCGCGCTTTTCCGGTGTCGCCGGATTCAGCCATTCCCGGGCCAGTTCGGGGCTAAGCGTCACCGGCTGCCAGTCGTGTATAGCCACCATGCCGCCCTTGCTGTCGGCACTGATGAACACGAAGCCGTCATGCGCGTCCGGTTGATGCTCTGCGTGGGGGTACTGACCGATCGCGGTGCAGAGGATTGGGGCGCGATCCTTCCGACGGATCAGGTAGGGCTGCTTTTTTGGGCCGCCTTCATCCACCCATTCAAACCAGTTGTCGATCGCGATGATCGCCCGGTGCGGCCATATCGCTCTGAAGAATGGATTATGGGCAATTCTGTCTACCCGGGCCTTGATCGACGCGGCACGATCCATTGCCCAAGTCGGCCGCCATCCCCAGCGCACCATGTCGGCCCGCAGAAACTGACCTTCCTGGTGGAAGAGGGCGAGCTGAGCGGGTGGCGCGGCGTTGTAGAACTCGAAAGGCCGCTCACCTGCATAGTTGATCAATGCGTTTGGAATGTTGAGCGCCGCGACAAAATCATGAATGCCCCGGTACTGGGAAAGACGTCCGCACATGGTTGGAAGCCTCCGGTTGTGTTTTCAGCGTAGACCAGAACCTAACAGCTTGAAGACGACGCCTTGTGCTCACGCATCGATTCCAGCGACCAAACCTAATGACGCATCCCTATAAACCGCGCAATGCGGGTTTTACCTTTAGGGCTCCATTCATCCACTCCCTACACGAACTCCCACATAACGTCCGTGATACCTAGCGCTGCTACCCGCGAACGCAATTGCTCTTCCTCGGCTTCAGCCCGTCCGGCGTTAACGGCATGCTGATGTTCATAGCGCTTTAGAATATGGAACAACACCGTGAACTCATCTGTCCTCGCCCTGAGGAGAGTGCCTATCGACATCTGTACTGGATGGCCGTGTTTCTTGAAGATGATTTTTAGCGTCCCGTTCTTCATCCCTGTGCCCCTTTGACTCACTGTCTGATATCACCCAATGACATGCCAGCCTGGCATGCACATGCGCAGGGCCCATCCCGAATAAGGGTCCGTTCTTTCCGCTACACGAATTCCCAGATGACGTCGGTTATGCCTAACGCTGCCACTTGCGGACGCAGCTGCTCTGCCCCGACTACCGTCAAATCGATGTCAACGTCCTTCCGGCTTTCATACTGTCTAAGAATATTGAATAGCGCAGCGTACGCATCTGCTCTCGCATGCAACGGCACGGCGATAAACAACTCCAGCGGATAACCGAGCTTTGGTAGCTAATTTTTTGCATACCGTTCTCGCTCATCGCGGTAGCCCTCTGGCTCGCTGTCTGATATCGAAAACCATAGCAGCCGATACCAAACCTCCCGATGGCAATAAAAAAACACGACGAAAAGCACTTATCCCCCTCTCGCCGCCGAACCTTGCTTCTGCTTTTTGTGCAAAGGATCGTGGTGGTGCAATTGGTGGGTGGACCCAGGCCTGCCAGGGACTCTGTTGGATAAGTGGCAATTTCGCAGTATGCAAGGCTTTGCAAAGAAATGAAGAAAGGTTACAGAGCGCTCAAAGGCGCGGGGAGGGTGCGGACACTCAAGCCCCGGTTTATCAGGCCAGCGACTTGGAAAATCGGAGGTTTGGCGACTTTTTGAATCCTGAGAAGCTCTAGCCAGACGCATATTTGGCTGGTAATTCAGTTTCCACCGAAGCTGCAAAAGGCTGGGTGGTAGTCCTTTCAGGCCGCTGGTGTCATTTCACATCCTGTCACAGGAAGGTGCCTCCCATATACGGAGCCACGATCCACCAAACAACCGCAATCCATACCACGCCCAGCGCCAATAGCATGACAATGAAGTATTTTTCAGCCATGGCAGCGCCCACAATCGGAAGCGGGGTTAATCAGTATAGATCCACCGTTTATGAATCGGAGTTCCCGGTTGAAGCAGGGTGGCAACCGCGGCCACCAGCTCATCCAAAGACCAAGGCTTACGCAGATAGATCGCGGAAGGGGGAACCGTATGGGTCCCCTCGTCATAGCCAGATGTCAGAATCGCGGCAATAGAAGGCCATTGGCCTTTCACCTTTTCAATGAATTCAGTACCTTGCAATTGTCCAGGTAATCCTTGATCTACAATCACGAGGAGGCATTCTCCCCCACATCTCTGATAGGTGCGTGAATGCATCATTGGCGCTTTCGAAACCCAAGAGAGGAAGGCCGATGTCAGACAAAATTTCCATCATGAACGCACGTATTGTTGGGTCGCCTTCCACAACAATAACTACGCCTGATACAGGCAACAGTCGTTTCCAATGTCGATTCACTCGTCGGCTCCTCAGAGGCGGGGAACCTTCAGTGTAGGCACCTTTTTTTGAGCTACTGGGAGCTTTGGGATAGCGTCAAAATTGGCTGTTTCTCGTGGGCATCGCGAAGCAGAGGGACTAGTGCCTGCAGTCCGCGTAGGACGAAGCATTGATTGGATCTGGTTGGCGAGACATTCACTGACTCACCCAAATCGTGGAGTCCTAATTTGATTAGGGAACTGTCGGAAGGCGACGGTAACTGGCCGAGAAATCCCCGGCCGGTCTTTTCAA
The DNA here is from genome assembly GCF_000282555.1 of Pseudomonas sp. GM102. NCBI lineage: Bacteria > Pseudomonadati > Pseudomonadota > Gammaproteobacteria > Pseudomonadales > Pseudomonadaceae > Pseudomonas > Pseudomonas sp. GM102. The sequence continues at coordinate 96,528 of NZ_AKJB01000012.1, forward strand.
TGTTCAAGTCAGGGTTTAACTCGCATGCACGTAGGTGCCAGGAGCTGCCTCCATCGGTGGGTGATTCTGATTTCCCAGCCCCAGCTGAATTTCGCGTTGCGCACCAGAACGCGCCTGAATCCAGCCCAGCCAACCTGGCCACCAGCTGCCATCGTGCTTCTGCGTATCGGAATACCAGGCACGCGGGTCGGATGGCAGTTTGTCGTTCTCCAGATAGCTAGCCTTGAGATTACCTGGCGGATTGAGGATGCTCTGGATATGCCCGCTGTTGGAGAGCAGGAAGCGCCGTTCGCCACCGAGCAGCAGGGTCGAGCGGTATACCGCGTCCCAAGGTGTGATGTGGTCGTTGATACCGGCAATGCTGAAACTGTCGACCGTGACTTTCTGCAGGTCAATCGGCATGCCGCAGACCTCCAAGCCGTCAGGATGTATGAGCGGATTGAGTTTGACGAAGTCCAGCAGATCGCCATGTAGGGCGGCCGGTAGGCGAGTGCTGTCGTTGTTCCAGTAAAGGATGTCGAAGGCCGGGGGTTGCTTGCCGAGCAGGTAGTTATTGATCCAATAGTTCCAGATCAGGTCATTCGGGCGCATCCAGGCGAAGACCTTGGCCAAGTCGCGGCCATCCAGCACGCCTTGCTGATCGGAGCGGCGCTTGGCGGCTTCCAGGGTTTGCTCATTGACAAATAACATGGCTGAGCTGTCGATCTGACTGTCTAGCAGGCTGACCAGATAGGTTGCGCTTGCGACTTTGTGCAGCTGTCGTTTGGCTTGCAGGTAGCCTTGCAGGGCGGCGATGCTCAGGCCGCCCGCGCAGGCGCCCATCAGATGGGCCTTTTTGCTGCCGCTGATGGCGCGGGTAACATCGAGGGCTTCTTCGATGGCTTCTACATAACGCGATAGACCCCACTCGCGATGGCGAGCGTCGGGGTTGCGCCAGCTGACAATGAACACTTGTAAGCCGTTCTTGAGTGCGTACTGAACGAAGCTCTTCTCCACGCTGAGGTCAAAGATGTAGTACTTGTTGATCTGCGGCGGCACGATCAGCAGTGGACGGGCGTATTGTTTTTCGCTCATCGGCCGGTACTGGATTAGCTCTAGCAGCTCGTTGCGGAACACCACGGCGCCAGGGGTGATGGCGATATTCTGGCCGACTTCAAAGGCCTGCTTGCTGACTTGGCTGGGCATGCCGCCATTGTGCCGCAGGTCGTCGAGCAGATGACCAACCCCTTTGAGCAGGCTGGCGCCGCCGGTGTTAAACAGCTCTTTGACCGCCAGCGGATTGAGCGGGCTGTTGGACGGCGACAGCGCATCGCCGAGTTGAGCCAATATGAAATGTGCGCGGGCTTGATCGTCGGCCGCCAGATTGCTCTCGTCAATCCAAGCGTTCAGTTGCTTTTGCCAGGCCAGATAGGCTTGCAGTCTGCGGCGGTAGAAGGGGTTGAAGCGCCAGGATGGGTCCTGGAAGCGCGCATCCTGGACGGGGGAGGGATTCGACGTATTACCGAGCAGCACGCGGCCCAGTAGGCCACCAAGAGCTAGAGTATGGCGGGCGCTGTGGATAGGCTGCTTGATGCCTTGCAGCGCCAGAGTGCGCAATGTGGGGAACAGACTTCGACCATGTAGACCGAGTATTGCGCTCCGCTCTGCTTTAACAAGGGACGCGGATCCGGGCAAGGTACTCGCTGCAGTTGTTTTTTTTCGCATGGACCAAACTCCATCGTCGTATCGTTATCGAGCCAAACAGAAAGGATTTGTACCAACATGCGCCAAACGGCTGCGCGAAGAGTCAACCCAGAGCCACGCTCTAGCGAGGCAAGTGGTTATGCGCCGCACTGTGGCTGAAGATACGGTCACTGGTTGTGTAGCGGTGCGGGCTGCCCAACAGTGGCGGGCTCTTCGGTTTGACAAGGCTGGAGGCCGGCTGCAGAAAGCCCAGCAAGGCCTGCTGGGTGTCATTCCAGGCCGTCGGGTGTTCCATATCGAGGAAGTGCCCGGCGTTTTTGATGGTCTGAAACTGCGCCTGACGGGAATGAGTTGCGAACAGACGGGCGTCTTCCACCGAGGTGTACTCATCCCGTTCGCCGTTGATAAACAGCAGCGGCACTTCGATGGCATCGGCACAGGAAACGTAGCAGTGAGTGTCCTGGGTCAACACCTCATTGACGTGAAAATGCATCTGCCGGTATTCGTGTTCGTCCAGGCTGCTGACATGGCGCTCATTGAAACGCTTGAACAGCGACGGCAGGTGCTTGCCGATGGTGCTGTTGATCAAGCGCCCGACATTGCGCCGATCGCACGCCTGGAGAAAATCCCGCCCGCTCTCCAGGTAATCGCGCATCGGCGTGTTGATCCGTGCGGCGAATGAACTGATCACTGCCTTTTCGATTCGTCGCGGATGCTGCGCCAGCGCCAGCAAGGTCGCCGCCCCGCCCCAGGAAAAGGACATCACATGCTGCGCGCGGAAGTGCTCGATCAACTCCAACAGGATTGCGGCCTCGTCTTCCTTGCGGATCGGTTGGTCATGCAGGTTGTGTTGTTTCGATTGACCGGCGTAGGGCTGATCGTAGAGGACTACGTTGAAGCGTGGCCGCAGGTAGCGCACCGTTTGGGCAAAGGATGCAGTCGTTGCCAGCGAGCCATTGACCAGAATGATGGTCTTGTCGGCGGTGGCGTTGAGATAATGCTCGGTATAAACCTTGTACTTCTTACCAATCTCGACGATCGCAGTTTTCAGCGTCATGTCATTCTCTTCCTTGAACAAATTGGATCAACACACACAGCGCAATTGACTATCCGGCTTCCTCCGGGCAAGCCTGACAGCACGAACCAGCGACAACGGTACAAGGGCGCTGAGATGAACGCCATGACCAATAAGTCACAACCCGACCAGCGGTTCACAGTAAAGCAGGGATTTTCCCGTGTGCAAGTACGCACGCCCGAAAGTGGCGGCCCTGACGCATCGCCAACATCCGCCTATGATTATTCATTGCCCCACCTTCATCAGTTCCAGGGCTCTCGCCCCCTCACGTCAAATGAGGAGTTGAAAGATGTCGCTGACGCTTTACTACCATCCGCTGGCGTCGTTCTGCCACAAAGTACTCATCGCGCTTTACGAAAACGGCACCGAATTCGAGAGAAGAATCATCGATCTCGGGGACGCTGCCGACAGCGCTGAACTTCAGGCATTGTGGCCAATCGGAAAGTTCCCGATTATTCGCGACCATGCCCACCAGCGGAATCTGCCGGAGTCCAGCATCATCATCGAGTACCTGGATCGACGGTATCCGGGCAAGCACAGACTGGTTCCAGACGATTGGGATAGTGCGCTGGAGGTGCGGTTATGGGATCGTTTCTTCGACCATTATGTACAAGTGCCGATGCAACAGATTGTCAGTGATCGACTACACGCGACCAACGGTGATCTGACCAGGGAGCGGTCCACGCTGGAAACGGCGTACGGCATGCTCGAACGCCGGATGGCGTCGAGAATCTGGGTGGCCAGCCCGGCGTTCAGCATGGCCGACTGCGCCGCCGCCCCGGCACTTTTCTATGCCAGCACGCTCGTGCCGTTCCCCGACGACTACCGGAACTTGAGCGCCTATTTCGACCGCTTGGTACAGAGGCCGTCATTTCAGCGGGTGATCGACGAAGCCAGGCCCTGGTTTTCGTTGTACCCGTTTGCGGATGCCATCGAGCAGCGGTTTCTGGCGCCGGATAACACATGAGCGGCTCTGACTGCCTTCGCGCCCGATGCCAGTCGGTTCGAAGCGCGAAGGGACAGTTGCCGTTTTTTGCGGGAATGCGCGATCAAAAACGCGGCTTGAGCGTCTTCCACTCCGGCTTGTAACGCTGCATCTGCTTCACGTCATCGCGCTGACGAATGCCGCAGGTCAGGTATTGGTCATGCAGTTTGCCCAATTGATCGTGATCCAGTTCAAGGCCTAACCCTGGTGCACGGGTGATTTTCACGCAGCCATTGACGATGGGCAGCTTACCGCCCTTGATCACCTCCTCGTCCGGTTCCTGCCAGGGGTAATGGGTGTCACAGGCGTAATCGAGGTTTGGCACCGAAGCGGCGACTTGCGCCATGGCCATCAGGCTGATGCCCAAGTGCGAATTGGAATGCATGGACACGCCAAGGCCGAAGGTGTCGCACATTTTCGCCAGCGCCTGGGTGTCGCGCAGGCCACCCCAGTAATGATGGTCGGCGAGCACGATCTGCACGCTGTTCAGGGCTACGCTGCGGCGGAACTCATCAAAGTCAGTGACCACCATATTAGTCGCCAGCGGCAGACCGGTGCGTTTGTGCAGTTCGGCCATGCCGTCGAGGCCCGGTGTCGGGTCTTCGTAATACTGCAGGTCATCGCCCAGCAGTTCGGCCATGCGAATCGAGGTTTCCAGCGACCAGTTGCCGTTCGGGTCGATGCGCAGCGGGTAGCCGGGAAAGGCCTTTTTCAGCGCTTTGATGCACGACACTTCATGCTCCGGCGGCAGTGCGCCGGCCTTGAGTTTGATGCTCTTGAAGCCATAGGCCTCGATCATGCGCCGGGCCTGGGCAACGATCTGCTCTTCACTCAACGCCTCGCCCCAGCTATCCGGTTTGTAGGGGGAATCGATGTGTTGCGCGTACTTGAAGAACAGATAGGCGCTGAACGGCACCTCATCACGAATCGCCCCGCCCAGCAGGTCCACCAACGGCACGTTCAGGGAATGCGCCTGTAGATCGAGAAACGCCACTTCGAACGCCGAATACGCGTTGCTTACCGCTTTGCTGGCGTGAGAGCCAGGCGCCAATTCTGCACCGGCGATGCTCTGGGTTTTGTTTGCCGCCACGGTGGCCTGCACGATGGCGCGTAACTGGTTGAGGTTGAACGGGTCGAGACCGATCAGCTGACTTTGCAATTGCTGTTGAATCGCCAGCGCCGGGGCGTCGCCGTAGCTTTCGCCCAGGCCGATGTAGCCATTGTCGCTCTCGATCTCGATGATCGAGCGCAGCGCGAAGGGTTCGTGAATGCCACTGGCATTGAGCAGCGGCGGATCACGGAAGGCGATGGGGGTGACGGTGACGCGTTTGATTTTCAAGAGGCAGCTCCCTTTGGCTCGGTATTCAAGGCTTGATGACTGACAGGATTTTTTGCTGCTGCGACGTCGACCGGTTTACCGGTGAGCGAGCGGCGCGTGTCGCCACGCGGTGCAGTGCGGGCAAAAAAGATCACCACGGCCGCCACCAGAGAAGTCGCCGCCAGGCCGTACAAACCGCCCTCGATGGAACCGGTGGTCTGCTCCAGGAAACCGAACGCGGTCGGCGCGACGAAACCGCCGAGATTACCGATGGAGTTGATCAGCGCGATCACCGCCGCGGCAATGCGCGCATCCAGATAGCCTTGGGGAATCGGCCAGAACAATGCTGAAGCCGCCTTGAAACCAATGGCCGCAAAACAGATGGCGACGAAGGCGAAGATCGGCCCGCCGGTGGTCGACATGAACATGCCGAATGCGGCAATCACCAGCGTCACGGCCACCCAGGCCTGCTGGTATTTCCATTTGCTGGCCATGGCGGCGAAGCCATACATCGCCAGGATGGAAATAATCCACGGGATCGAGTTGAACAGGCCGACCTGGAAGTCGCCCAGGTTGCCCATTTTCTTAATCATGCTGGGCAGCCAGAACGTGGCGCCATAAATCGTCAGGGCGATGGAAAAGTAGATAAAGCAGAACAAAGCAATCTGCCGATCGGCCAGTAATTTGAACATCGACGGTTTGACCGTCTGCATGGCTTCGCGAGCCTGCTGTTCCTGGGCAATGGCGCTGACCAGAGCATCCTTTTCTTCGGCGCTAAGCCAATTCGCCTGACGTGGATGGGATTGCAGCCAGAACCAGACAAACCCACAGAGCACGATGGAGGCAAAGCCTTCAATCAGGAACATCCACTGCCAACCGTGCAGGCTGAAACCGCTGACGTGCAGCAGCGCGCCGGACACCGGACCGGAAATCACCGAGGCAATGGCCGAACCGCTGAGGAAGATTGCCATGGCCTTGCCCCGTTCGCTCGATGGCAGCCATTGGGTGAAGTAGTAAATGATGCCGGGGAAAAACCCCGCCTCGGCGGCGCCAAGAATGAAGCGCAGCACATAGAAACTGGTTTCGCCGCGCACAAAGGCCATGGCCATCGCCGCCGCGCCCCAGGTGAACATGATGCGCGTCAACCAGGCGCGGGCACCGTAGCGTTGCAGCAACATATTGGAAGGCACTTCGAAGATCGCGTAACCGATGAAAAACAGCCCGGCACCCAAGCCATAGGCCGCGGCGCCAATGCCCAGGTCGGTTTCCAGGTGGCTGCGCACGAAGCCGATGTTGACCCGGTCGATGTAGTTGACGATGAACATCACCACGAACAGCGGCAGCACATGACGTTTGACCTTGGCCGCTGCTCGGGCGAGGACTGTCGGGTCCGGCGGACTCTGATGGTTATTCAAGGGGCGACTCCCGTTCATTGTTTTTTTAGGGGAAAGCCGATCATGGACGGGCCTATTGATCCCGTCTAATCTAACTTGGCACTCGATTGATACTTGGATTAGATCAATGTTCGAACTGACGCAATTGCGCTGCTTTACAACCGTCGCCACCGAACTCAACTTCCGCCGGGCCGCCGAACGGTTGAACATGACCCAACCGCCCCTCAGTCGGCAGATTCAATTGTTGGAGCATCACCTCGGCGTCGAGTTGTTCACCCGCAGCACCCGCAGCGTCGCCTTGACCGCCGCCGGCCGGGCCTTCTTCATCGAAGCGCAGAACCTGCTGGAGCGCGCTCAGCAAGCCGCCGTGACCGCCCGGCGTTTCGCCGAAGGGGACATCGGTACGGTCAACATCAGCTTCGTCGGCAGCGCCGTTTACGAGTTCCTGCCCAAGGTCATTGCTGAAGCGCGGCTCAAACAGCCTCAGGTCAAAATCGATCTGTCGGAGATGAACACCTACCAGCAACACGAAGCCCTTCGCGCCCGCCGGATCGATCTGGGCATTGTCCGCGCGCCGTTGCTGGAGCCGGGCTACGCCACCGAATGCCTGGTGCGTGAACCCTTTGTATTGGCCGTCCCCCATAACCATCGGCTGGCCAGCGCCGAAACCGTGTCTGTCAAAGACCTGGACGCACAACCCTTCCTCATGTACTCCCATGCGGCTTACCCGCCGTTCAACGAACTGCTGACCGGCATGCTCCGTTCGGCCCGCGTCGCCCCGGAATATGTGCAATGGCTCGGCTCGTCCCTGACCATCCTGGCTCTGGTCAACGCCGGAATGGGCCTGGCGCTAGTGCCGCGCTGCGCCACCAGTGTCGTGTTTAAGAACGTGGTGTTTCGCGATATCGATCTGGGGGAAGGCGTGCAGAGCGAGCTGCATTTGATCTGGCGCGAGAACAATGACAACCCGGCGTTTGCAATGTTGCTGGAGGGGATTCGAAAGGCTGTGAAAGAGGGATGGGGATTGTGAGCTGTCGGCGTATGTTGCGAGGGAACCCCCGTAGGAGCTGCCGAAGGCTGCGATCCTTTGATCTTTTCCAATAGACGACTCATGCCTGAACAAACGCCAAAGTCAAAAGATCGCAGCCTGCGGCAGCTCCTACATTAGCCCTTCTCCAGGCTACCGTTGCGCCAGTTCGTGGTTGATGCATTGCTCGTAATACGTTTGCTTGATGCCGGACGGCTTGAGGCGCGAGGGACTGTTATAGGTTTGTTCCGTGATCCCCATGGCTGTCATACGCATCCACGGCCGGGGGAATTTTCGCGCTTGCAGTTTCCTGCGTGCCCCGTAAAGCGTGAGCCCGGAAAGCTTCGACGCCTGTGCGCCGGCAGCTATGTCCGAGCCCCAGCTGCAGACGAAACGACTGTTTTTGCTCAGGTCCTTTGCCTGAGCCTCAAGCGAGAGAGTCACCAGGAAAAACGTTGCAGCCATCCAAACCAAAGTCCGCATATCGCCAATGCCTAACCTTCTGAAAAGAAAGCAAGTTTGACAACCAAACGGACATCGGGGGGCCAGCAGTTCGCCTCATTCTCATGAGTTTTTTTTCGGTCTCGATGGGTGCAGGAGATCCACCTTGAAGGCGTCCGAAACTTTTTTGAGTTTTAAGTCAGCGTTGCAGTCTCTAGTTGAGAGCGTCGTGGTTATCGACAGGTCATTCGCGGCGAGCGCGCTGTCAGGCGGTGGAGGCAATCGATGTCCGACCTTGAGCATGTCATTCAGCCCTTTAATGCCAGGTTGGTGATGATCGGCTCTGGCTGTATCGGAAAAGGCGTACTCCCGCTGCTGTTGCGCCATCTTGAGCTTGAGCCGCAGCGATTGTTGATCCTCAGTCCTGATGAAGATGGAAGGCTGCTCGCGCAGGAATTTGGCGTCACCCACCAAGCCGAGCAACTGGACCAGAATAATTACGAGAAGGTGCTGGACCCTCTTTTGAGCGCGGGCGACTTTCTGCTCAACCTCTCGGTGGGTGTATCCAGCCTGTCCCTGATTCAGTTCGCCCAGCGTAAAGGCGTGTTGTATCTGGACACCTGTATCGAACCGTGGGAAGGCGGTTATACCGACCCCGACAAATCCCTGTCCGAAAGATCCAACTATGCATTGAGGGAAGCGGCACTTCAGCTTCGGGATGAAAGTGCGCAAGGTCTTCCCACCGCCATCTTGACCCACGGGGCCAATCCGGGGCTGGTATCTCACCTGGTCAAGCAGGCACTGGTCAACCTCGCTGAGGATTTGGGTGACACAACGCCCCTGCCCGCTACTCGCGAAGAATGGGCGCAACTGGCCAGCCGACTGAATATCCGCTGCATTCACATTGCCGAACGCGATTCGCAGTATTCATCGCAACACAAAATCGCCGATGAGTTCGTCAACACCTGGTCCGTGGACGGCTTCATCAGTGAAGGCAGCCAACCGGCGGAGTTGGGCTGGGGCAGCCATGAGAAAGTGCTTCCCGAGGATGGCTATTACCACGCCTTCGGGTGCCAGGCCGGGATCTATCTGCAACGCCCCGGCGCCTCCACGCCGGTTCGAACCTGGACACCCTCGACGGGGCCAACCCATGCGCTGCTCGTGACCCATAACGAAGCCCTGTCGATTGCCGACTACCTGACCCTTGGCCAGGGAAGGCAGCCGACTTACCGGCCGACCGTCCACTACGCCTATCGGCCCTGTGATGACGCGTTGCTCTCGGTGCACGAACTCGCCGAGCGCAACTGGAAACCGCAGAGCGGCCAGCGTCTGCTCGATGACGAAATCCTCGACGGCAGTGACGAACTCGGCGTGCTGCTGATGGGGCATGCCAGGAACAGTTATTGGTATGGCTCGCGCTTATCGATCCAGCAAGCCCGGGCTCTATGCCCCTATAACAGCGCCACCAGCCTGCAAGTGACGGCGGGAGTGCTGGCCGGCGTGATCTGGGTTATTCGCAATCCGCAACGCGGCATAGTCGAACCGGATGAATTGCCCTTCAGGGAGATTCTGCAGATATGCATGCCTTACCTTGGCAATGTAGAAGGCATTTATTCCGACTGGACGCCTCTTACCGGGCGTCACTCTCTGATGCCCGAGCAGACCGATGAATCCGATCCGTGGCAATTCGTGAACGTCAGGATTACTTGAAGGCCTGACATGGTTTATTCCATGCCAGGCATCGGCTCAAATACCGGAACCGTTCTGAAATGAGTCGCCCGAACCGGACTCTCTTTGCCACGCCCGGTGCAAAAGATCGATGACTTCTTCGTCCGATGTCTGCGAAAAATCCGTGTACCAATGGCCGATCGAAATCAGCCAATCAGGGATCAGCGGGCAGATCAGCTCGTCCACTTCGTCGCGCAACGCCTCTGCCGTCTCAAGGGGGGCCACCGGCACGGCAACGACGATGCGAGACGGCGCTTGCAGGCGCACGGCCTGTATCGCGGCCATCATCGTCGCCCCTGTCGCCAGGCCATCATCGATCAGAATCACCACCTGATCCTTGAGCGCCACAGGTGCGCGCGATGCCCGGTATACCCGCTCGCGACGCAACAATTCCTGCGTTTCCTTTGCAACCACGCCATCGAGCGTGCGTTGATCAATACCGTTCGCCCGCAGCGCATCTTCATTGACGATTTGTATGCCGCCACTGGCAATCGCGCCCATGGCGAACTCCTGGTGGGTCGGTACTCCCAACTTGCGTACCAACATCAGGTCCAGGCGAACCTCCAGGGCCGTGGCCACTTCGTAGGCCACAGGAACGCCGCCCCGGGGCAAGGCAAGGACAATGACGTCGGCTCTTTTAGCGTATTTAAGCAACGGCTCCACCAGGCCTCGGCCGGCATCGACCCGGTCATGCAAGATGGTTTGCAATGAAGGACTAGTCATTTGAAAACCTCCCTGGGGCGGGATCCCGATAAGGGTGCCCGCCCCTAGACCGCCAGAATGCTGCAAGGCACCTGGTACAGGATATGTTCCGTCGTGCTGCCAAGCAGCCGCTCCAGGCCACGGTATTGAGCCCTGCCCATCACGATCACATCCACTTGATGCACGTGGGTGAATTCGCTCAGTACCGAGACAGGTTGCCCGATGATGAAATGTCGACACTCAGGGGGTACACCGAATCGGGCGGCCAGCTTGAGAAATGACGCTTCCAGGTCGCTGCGTAACTCCTTGGTCAGCTCCGAGAGCGTCAGACCGCCGCCCAGATCCGCCAGAAAAGCTGCCGAAATGTCACACGCGTACAGCAGATGCAGCTCGGCATTGCACTGCAGCGCAAGGCTCGACGCCTGCAGGATGATCCGGTCATTGAGTTCACTGTTCGAAGGCTCGGTGTCTGACACGTCAACCGCGGCCACCACCTTCTGCGGCAAGGCATGGCATTCACCCCCCACCAGATAAACCGGGACCGGACAATGGCGCAACAAACGCCAATCCAGCGGCGTGAAGAACGCGCGCTTGAGCACCGGCTCATGCTGCACTTGCTTGATCAAGAGATCGGGCTGCATTTGCGTGACGTGGTCAAGGATGTCCTGGCGCATGTTGTCAGCCCATGCGACTTCGGTTGTCACCTCGATTCCCCGGCCTTGCATCTTTACCGCCTGTTCATCGAGCCAGTCACGGTGCTCCTGAAGGTAGGTCGCGCGAGCCATTTTGCGGTCGCCTTCTTCGAGCAGCGACAGAATATCCAACGAGGGAATCAGGCCGGCAATGTGCAAGCTCGCCCCACTGGCCTTGGCCAGGGCGGCGCCATGGTTTATCGCAGGTGAATGGCGCAGGAGCGGGTTGATGATCAGTAATAACCGTTGATACTGGCTCATGATCTGACTCCAGACAGGTTGATCCTCGACGCCGGCTCGAGAATCCGGCATCAGGCCCAGACTCCACCCTTAAAGCCTCTTGGGCCTTGATTTATATCAACTCCTTGAATGAGGCATTGCAGGGGCCACTTGAGAAGAATAGTTCACAACGCTGCTGTGCATCTTGTGCCGGACTCATCCGCGATGGCCGTTCGCCTGAAAATCGGCGATCTGCTGCCACATCGCGATCGGGTTGGAATACATGGGGAAATGCCCGCACTGCGCGATCGGCGCCAACCGCACGCCTTGGGCCTGGATATGCGGCAGATAGGATAATGAAGCGTTCTGCTCGCCGTACATGAACATGCGCGGGCATGCCAGGCCGAGGAACTTGCCCATCAAGTCGGCGTTGTCGGAAAGATCGACCATCGACTCGAAGATCCCGCGTACCGCTCCGGCACGAACCTTGTGCCGCAAGCTTGCGGAATAAAGCGCACTGGCATAAGCCGGCGCGTGCCGGGCGCGTTCGATGAAGGCGGCGAAAAACACCTCGGGATCGTCCGCCGGGTAATCGACGATCTGCCGGCTGAGGAAACAGTCCTCCGGGGCGATGTTGCCCTCGATGTCGACGAAGCTCAGTACCCGGTCCGGGCATTGATGAGCCAGCATCAGTGCGGTCAGTCCGCCCATGGAGTGACCGACCAGATGAAAGCGTTCGATACCAAAATGCCCGAGCACCTGCAACGCAGTTTTCAGCAGAAAAGGGATGGAAATCCGCGAAAGGTCACTGCACTGGCTTTCGCCGCAACCCGGTGCGTCATAAGCGACGAAAGGATGACCGGCGAAGGCAGCCTGCTGCACGATGTCGGCATAGTCTTCCTTGGTCGAGCCAAACCCATGCAGGAACACAATCGGCGCCAGGACACCGCCTCGGTGAAGGGTAGCGATGTTCAGCTGGACGCCCTCCACCGTCAGAGGAATGTGCGCTTGAGTGAAGGTTTCGGGTTTGGACACGTGATGGATTCCTTGAGCGAAAAGGTGACCGCCGGGCTGCAAATGCTATTCACTGTGGCGAGCGAGCTTGTGTGGCGAGGGAGCTTGCTCCCGCTGGGCTGCGTAGCAGGCCCAAGGATTTTGTGAGTGCTGCGCACTCAAGCGGGAGCAAGCTCCCTCGCCACAGGTTTTGCACCGGCAGGCCGTCAATTTCGCGGGGATCGGGCCTTCTGTAAATTCCTCATTCGGGAATACCGTCATAGGTCAAACCTATCAAACGCTCTTTCGGAGCCGGGCGACCACCTCCTCCACCAGCGGATTGGGCCGATCGGCGTTCCAGGCCACCGCTGTCGTCACCACATTGAGCGGCTGGCTCAGGGGGCGCAATACCACATTATCGGGGGCCAGTTTTTTCAGCGACGCCGGCACCAACGCGATGCCTTGCCCACAACTGACGAAAGCGATTTGCGAAGCGACGGAGCGCACTTCATGCAACACGCGCGGGGAAAAACCACTGGCGCGGCAGGTTGCGATCAGATTGTCGAAGTACACCGGGCTGACCTTTCGGGAAAACATCACCAAGGGCTCGGTGGCCAGGCTCGACAGGCTGATGCGCTTGCGCGAAGCCAATGGATGATCGCTGGGTAACGCCACGACCAGGCGATCCTCGGTCAGCGGCAGCGACTTGATCGAAGCCCCCAGGTCACCGTCCAGACGGGCGAAGGCCAGGTCGATGTCCCCGGCTTCCAGCGCGGGCACGGCTTCGACGCTGTCGATCTCCCGCACGGACACGCTGAGGTGCGGGTAATCGACCTTCAGTTGCTCGATCAACCCGGGCAACACATCGAACATTGCCGTGGAAATCGCGCCGACGGTCAACATCCCCGACTGCCCTGCCACCGCCTCTTCCACGGCCAGTTCGAGGCGCTCCAGTTGCTCGGCGAATTTTCGCACCGCCGGCAGGATCGCCGCCCCCACCGGAGTCAGCTTCGCGCCACGCCGCGAGCGGTCGAACAGTTTGATCTTGAGCGCCTGCTCCAGCACTTGAATCTGCTCGCTTAACGGTGGCTGGGACATTCCCAAGCGTTTGGCGGCGCGGCCGAAGTTCTGTTCTTCGGCGACGGCCAGGAACAACCAGAGGTGACGAATCAGACGGAAATTGATCATGGCTAATCCATAGGTTTAACGTATGTAACGCTTCTGTGATTAGTAATATACCTATCAAATTGTCTCGCTGACACTGGGCGCCTCCGTCACCACTGGGGCTTTCCCATGATCAATAAGAGTTTGCTGGATCGCTTGGCGGCGCTGGATACCAACACGGTCTCCGATGCGCTCGACTTCCTCGGCCTGCCGGGCGCCACCGTGGGGCTACGCCCGCTGTGGAACTGCCCGAAGATCGTTGGCCGCGCCAGTACCGTATTGCTGGCACCCAAGTCCGACACCTTACCGACCGTTCACCTGATTACCCCGGTGGTTGAACAGATCGACAGCGATGATCGTGTGCTGGTGATCGCCGGCGGTATCGAAGGGATTTCCTGTTGGGGCGACATCCTCGCCAACGCGGCGGCCGGCAAGCACGTACGCGGCACGGTGATCGACGGTTTCAGCCGCGACATCGACGGCAGCGAAGCGATTGGTTACCCGGTTTATGGGCGTGGCGTGACCATGATCAGTGCGCGTAACCGGGTGGTGCAGATCGATGCGGCGATGACGATCAAGGTCGCCGGTGTCGACGTCAGCGAGGATGACTACGTCATTGCCGATACCTGCGGAACCGTATTCGTCCCCCAAACCTATATCGAAAAGGTCATCGATCTCGGCGAACGCATCGCCCGCCGCCAGGACGGCATGGTCGAGGCCGTGCGCAGCGGTCGCTCGGTGGCCGAGGTGATGCACGACACTCAGTTTGAAGCGATCCGCGTGGAGCACGCCTGATGAATCTTGAAGATCAAACCCTGGTCGCCTTGTTTGAAGGCCTCGACACTCCGGGCGTCTCCGATGCCCTGGACAAGCTCGGCCTGCCCGGTCAATGCCTCGGCGTGGCACCGCTGGACAATTACCGCAAGGTCGTCGTCGGGCCGGCGTTCACCGTGCAATACGTCTCGGCCAGTGTCCCGCCGGGCACGGTGGGTGATTTCATCGAAGACGTCGCGCCTGGCGACGTGGTGGTGATCGACAATGGCGGCCGCACCGACTGCACCGTTTGGGGCGACATCATGACCCAGTACGCGGGCTCTCGACAGATCGCCGCAACGGTCATCGACGGGGTGTGCCGTGATGTGAACAAGGCGTTGGGAGATGGCTACCCGATCTTCAGCAAAGGCCGCTTCATGCGCACCGGCAAAGACCGCGTGCAAGTACAGTCGGTCAACCAGCCGGTGTCCATCGGCACGGCGAGGGTCTGCTCCCGTGACATCGTGGTCGCCGACGCCAATGGTGTGGTGATCGTGCCTCGCGCCCGTGCCGCTGAAGTGGCGGCGTGTGCCCGTCAGATCGAATCAGTCGAAGCCGATATTCGCGCCCTGATCACCCAAGGCAAAACCCTTAAAGAAGCCCGGGCCGCCCTGGGTTACCACAACCTTCAGAGGAAAGTCTGATGACCACGCTCCCCTTCCCCCTGGATTTTCGCGCGCGGGCAAAAGTACTGGGCAGCTCGACACTGTATGAAGCGTCCCATCTGCCCTGCGCGGTCGACAGTGCGATCCGGCCGATCTGGGACGGAGCCTTCATCGCTGCCCCCGCCTATCCGCTGGAGTGTTCGCCGGGTGACAACCTGGCCCTGCATCTGGCGATGGAACGCGTGCCCCGTGGCAGCGTACTGGTCGTGGGCACGGGTGGTTTCATCGCCGGTTACTGGGGCGAGGTGCTCACCGTGGCAGCCGAAGCGGCGGGCGTGGTCGGCTTGGTCATCGATGGTGGCGTACGCGATATCGCCGCGCTGAAGAAACGCCAGTTTCCGGTATTTGCCCGTGGCATTTCGGTGAAAGGTACGGTCAAGGCCAGCGCCCCCTCAGTGGGACAACCGTTCAATTTCAATGGTGCTTTCGTGGCACAGGGCGATCTGGTGGTGGCTGACGACGACGGCGTGATCATCATTCCCAAGGCCGATGCAGCACGTACCCTCGCCGAAGGCGAAGCGCGGGCGAACAAGGAAGCGCAGATGATGCAGGCGCTGACCGAAGGCCGCTCGACCCTGGAACAGATGAACCTGACTGAGTGGAGATCCCGCGCATGAGTGTCGATATCCAACGGCTGAATCAGCGCCTGGCCAGCGCACAACCCTCGGCGACTTATCGGATCATGGACCGGGTGGCGGAGCGTCGGGCACAAGGGGCGAAGATCATTTCGCTGTGTGCCGGCGAACCCGATTTCGACACCCCCAAACATGTGCGCGAGGCGGCTATTCATGCCATCGAGCACGGCCATACCCGCTACACCCAGGTCGCCGGTGTGCGCTCACTGCGTGAAGCGGTGGCGGCCAAGTTCCGCCGTGAAAATGGTCTGGACGTGAGCTGGCAAGACACGCTGGTTTGCAACGGTGGCAAACAAGTGATCTACAACGCCCTGGCCGCGACCCTCAACGAGGGTGACCAGGTCATCGTGCCGGCGCCGTACTGGGTCAGTTACCCGGAGATGGTGCAACTGTGCGGCGGTGAAGCTCGGATCGTCACCTGCGATGCCGGTATGGGTTTCAAACTGACACCCGCAGTGCTGGCCGCCGCGATCACCCCGCAGACCCGTTGGTTGATTCTCAACTCACCGTCCAATCCGACCGGCGCGGTGTACAGCGAGGTGGAACTTCGTGCCCTGGCGGCTGTGTTGCTGGATCATCCCCACGTGCTGATTCTGGCCGATGACATCTATGAACACCTGATCTTCGACGATCAAGCGTTCTACACCCTGGCCCAGGTGGAGCCACGACTTGCGCCGCGAACCCTGACCATGAACGGTGTCTCCAAGGCCTACGCCATGACCGGTTGGCGCATCGGTTTTGCCACCGGGCCGCGCTGGTTGCTGGAGGCCATGGAAAAACTGCAGGGCCAGCAGACCTCGGGCGCGAGCTCTGTCTCGCAGCAAGCCGCACTCGCCGCGCTGGAGGGGCCGAAAGACTTCATCCGCGAAAGCCGTGCCGCTTTCCAGGCTCGTCGCGATTTGATGGTGACGCTGCTGAACGACACGCCGGGACTGGAATGCGTGAGCCCAGCGGGTGCGTTCTATGCGTTCGCCTCTTGTGCGGGGCTGATCGGCCGAACCTCGCCCGCTGGTCGAGTGCTGCACACCGACGAAGATGTCGCCCACGCGCTGCTCGACGAAGCGGACGTGGCGGTGGTGCATGGCAGTGCGTTCGGCCTTGGCCCCTACATTCGTATTGCCTATGCGCTGGATGACGCGTCATTGCGCCAGGCCTGCGAGGCGATTCGGGCGTTCTGTACAGCGTTGCGTTAACACCTGTGGGCTTGTGTGGCGAGGGGGCTTGCCCCATCGCCACACAAGCCCGCTCCCACATGTACTGCGCTTGGCTGACTGGCATTGGTCGATCGCCGGTTTTGTTTGTGACTCAAGAATGGGGCATCCAGTCCCAAGAACAAACAACTCCAACATGGCCCAAACAGCATGCATCCGCAAAGACTGATCCTGCACAACGAGTTGCACGCGCGCCCTTCTCTGTATTTCGACGAGCCCGCCCACGTGTTTCATCTGGCGTTTCTGGCGAATGACGGGGAATGCGACACCCTGCTGAGTCGCTGCTGCCCAGGCCCGGTCGACCCGGATGCAGCCCAGGGCATCACCGAGTTGGAGGGCCATGCCTTGAAGTGGGAACGGCACGCGGAGTTCCTGACGCTGACGCTGGTGGTGCCCTCCTCCAGTCAGGAACCATGCTGGAGCCCGCCACCCAGGGCCTTGATGGACCGGGTCGAACCCTTCATGCAGCACGTGATCAACGCGGTGCAGATTGTGGTGCGCACTGATACGTCCTTTTCCGGCGATTTGTCTGTTTATGGATTCAAGGATCCCAGCGGCTCTTGCATCGGCGGTGGCGATGCGACGGTCTGGAGCGATTTTCGCCTAAGCGAGGATGGCACCAACCGTTTTCTGTTCGTGAACAAACGCCTGAATGCCTATCGCCTGGGACGGATGATCCGCCGTCTGCTGGAAATCGAAACCTACCGAATGATGGCTTCGCTTTCACTCATCACCGCGAAAGCCTTGAGCACTCAGCTCAACGTCTTCGACAAGACCCTGGTCAACCTTTCGGAACGTAACGCCGGCCCCGATACCGGAAATGCGAAAGCGTTGCTGACCGATATTGCCAACCTGTCGGCGCAAGTGGTCAGCAGCAGTGCAAAAACCCGACACCGCTTCAGCGCCACCCAAGCCTATGCACAGTTGGTTTTCGAACGCCTGGGCGAACTGCGCGAAAGTCATGTGGGTGATTGCCAGCGACTGGGTATCTTCATCGAAAGACGCTTTAAACCCACGGTCAGATACTGCGCGGTGACCGAACAGCGCCTGGAGCAACTGGCCGAAAGCGTGGCCAACCTCGGGGACTTGTTGCAGGCCCGTGTCCAGGTCGAAATGGAAGAGCAGAACTCGGAAATCCTGAAGAGCCTGAACGCCCGCGCCGATACTCAAATCAAAATCCAGCGCGCCGTCGAAGGCTTGTCGATCATCGCCATCACCTATTACTTGTTGAGCCTGTTCAAGCTGTTCTACTCGGGATTGCATGTCATGGGCGCGGACATTTCCGCGAGAGACGCCCTGCTGGCCATGACCCCGCTCGCGCTCTGCGTCCTGCTGTTTATTTTGATCAGAATCAGGAAAGCCAAAGAGCATTGACCACCGTAGAATGCCCCTGCGCGCGCTGATTGCCGTGCGCGCCAGGGGTCATGCACTACCAGCCCTCGGGGCACATCGCTTTTTCCAGTTTTAACCGACTCATTCCTGAAGCGCGCCCGGGCCTCTGTGCCCGGTATTCGCGAGCCCGGGAGCGCAGTTGTCGAGGAGTTTTCATGGATATGCTTTACCGGACCTCCCGCGAGGGAGTGACCGCCCCGCGGTTCGCGTTCAATCCCCTGAACCTGGGCCTGCTGCTGGCCAGCGCGATGCCTTCGGCCTGGGCTGCCACCGAACTGCCGGCGGTGACAGTCACCGGCGAAGACACCTCCGGTTATCAGGCGGAAAGCGCTTCGGTCGGTGGTTTCGAAGCGGCGCCATTGCTCGATACGCCGGCTTCGATTTCGGTGGTCAACGAGGCCTTGATCAAGGATCAGCAGGCGCGCCTGCTCAGTGAAGTGCTGCGCAACGACGCCTCGGTGGGTGAAAGCTACGCGCCGGTGGGTTACTACGAAAACTTCGTGGTGCGTGGCTTTTCCCTCAACTCCGCCAGCAGCTACAAGATCAACGGCCGCACCATCACCGGCGAGCAGAACGTCGGGCTGGAAAACAAACAGCAGGTGGAGTTGCTCAAAGGCCTTTCCGGCCTGCAAAGCGGTGTCAGCGAGCCCGGCGGGCTGGTCAACTACGTGACCAAACGGCCTGCCGATGTGCGTTCGGTCACCGTCTCCACCGATGATCGCGGCAGCGGTTACCTGGCCACCGATGTCGGTGGCTGGTTCGGCAGCGAACAGCAGTTCGGCCTCCGCGCCAACCTGGCACACGAAGACCTTCACTCCTACGTCGAACACACCAACGGCCAGCGTGACTTTGCCTCGCTGGCCTTCGACTGGAACATCAGCCCCGATGCCCTGCTACAACTGGATGCCGAGTACCAGACCAAGGAACAGCGCTCGGCACCGGGTTATCAATTGCTCGGCGGTTCCAGCTTGCCGCACCACGCCTCGCCGAAGAAGCTGCTGGCACACCAGAGCGGTTCGAAGCCGGTCACCACCGATGCGCTGAACCTCAACGGCAACTTCGAATACCGTTTCAGCGACCAATGGAAAGGTAGCCTTAGCGCCTCGCGCAGCCGGGTGGTGATCGATGACTACAGTTCGTTCGCCTGGGGCTGCTACGGCTCCACCAGTTGCGCCAGCGCGGCGGTGCCGAACTACTTCAGCCCCGAGGGCGACTATGACATTTACGATTTCCGCAGCCCCGACGACACCCGGCGCAACGATGAGATGCAGGCAGTCCTCAGCGGCCACTTCAACACTGCCGGCCTGAGCCATGAACTCAGCGTCGGGACCAGCGCGTTCCGTCGCGTAGTGGACAAGCGCGACGCCATCAACCAGATGATCGGCAGTGCCAACATCAACAGCGAACCGGCTGATTTTGCCCGCTACGACGGGCCGCTCAACGATTCCTATCGACGCCTGGACAGCCGTCAGTACGGGTTGTTCTTCAATGACCGGATCAGTTTCAACGAGCAATGGCAAACCGTGCTCGGCGGGCGCGAAGTGCGCCTGGATGAAGAGACCTTCGACAGCCAGGGCGACACCACCCGGCACACCCAGCGCTATGTGTTCCTGCCCCAGGCCGCACTGATCTACAAGCCGCTGCAAAACCTGTCGCTGTACACCCGCTACAGCAAGGGCCTGTCCCTGGGCGGCGAAGCGGCGTGGTTCACCACCAATGCCTTTGAAATCCTCGCGCCCACCGTGTCGCGACAACTCGAGGCCGGCGTCAAATATGACTGGCAGCGCATCAGCCTGGCCGCGGCGCTGTTCCAGATCCGCCAGGCCTATCAGTACTCGCGACCGAATGATGACGGCACGTTCACGTTCACCCAACAGGGCGAACAGAAGAACACCGGGGTGGAGCTCTCGGCCAATGGCTGGGCCAGCCAGCGCCTGCAGATTTCTGCCAGCGTCGCGGCGATTCGCGCGCGCGTCACCGACAGCGGCACGCCAGCTTATGAAGGCCACCAGGCGATCAACGTTCCGACCCTGCGCGCCAGCCTCTACGGCGACTACGCCCTGCCCTGGCTCGACGGCCTGGCGTTGCTCGGCGGAGTGCAGTACAGCGGCAACAAGTACGCCAACCGCCAGGGTGAAGTGCAGACCGGCGCCTATGCCATCTTCAACATCGGCAGCCGCTATAGCACGCGCATCGATGGTTACGACACCGTATTCCGGCTGACCGTGGACAATCTGTTCGACAAACGCTACTGGCGTGACGCCGGTGAGTACATGGGCGATGGCTACCTGTTCCAGGGCGCGCCACTGACTGCGCGGCTGAGTGCCTCGATCAACTTCTGATGCAAGTGTTGGCCGACGCCTGAAGTGCCGTCGAGGTTGAGGATGACCGCCACCCCGTTCCGTCGGCTACAAGAACAGAACGGGGTAGCGCGTCAAGGCAGTGCGATCAGAATGTCACACTGGCGCTGAGGCGTGCCGTGCGCGGCTCGCCGACATTGACCTGCAGCTGGCTGCCGGTGGAGGACGGGTAGTACTGTTTGTCGAACAGGTTGTCGACATTGAACTGCAGCGAAGTCTTGTACCCGAACATCGGCGATTCCCAACGTACGAAGGCATCGGCCACGGTGTAGCTGCTCAGCCAGAAATCGTTGGCGTTATTCGCCGCACGCTCGCCGACGTAACGTGCGCCGGCACCGGTGTGCCAGGCGCCGAACTCTGCAGGGACGTTCAGGTGATGCGTGAGGTACAGGCTCGCGGTGTGCTTCGGCGCGTTGGCGAGACGGTGACCCTCGTCATCCGGATCGTCGAGGATTTCCGTGTGGGTGTAAGCGTAGGTGCCGATCAGGTCCCAGCGCTCGGCCACACGCCCGGTGATGTCCAGCTCCAGACCCTGTGAACCGACCTTGCCTGCCGCCTCCGAAAGGCTGACGCCATTGACCGTCTGGCTGGTCACGACGTTTTTCTTGACGATGTCGAACAGCGCAAGGTTGATGTTCAGCCCCGGCAGCGGATCGTACTTCGCACCGACCTCGTAGCTGCGGCCCTCCTCCGGATCGAAGGTGTGGCCGGCATCGTCGACATCGGTATTAGGCTTGAACGAACGGCTGTAGTTGCCGTACAGCGACAGGCTATCGGTGGCTTTGTAGACCAGACCCAGGAACGGCACGAAGGCATCGCCGTTATCGTCGCGGTTGACGGTATAGCTGCTGCCGCGGCCCTGATCGCTGTACTGATCGTAATGCTGCTGGCGACCACCGAGGACCAGGATCCAGCGGTCATCGAGGTGCCAGTTATCCTTGAAGTACACAGAGCTTGAGGTCAGCTGGTTGCTCAAGTCGCTTTGAGCAGCGCTGACGAGGCTGGGCTCGGCCAGACGACCATAAACCGGCGAAGTGATGTCGAAGCCTGACCGTGCTGTATTACGGTAGGTTTTGCCGCGAAATTGGTCGGACGCTTCGGTGTCCGCGCCGACCAGCAGGTCATGGCGTTGGCCGAACAGTTCCTGCTGGCCAATGAAATCCCAACTGGCGTAGCGGGTCTCATCGTCGTAGTGAGCGCCGTTGGCAGCACGTCGCAGATTGTTGCCGGTCAACGAATTCGGCTGGGCAATCGAGAGGCTGTAGCGGTCGTTGTTCCAGCCGTAGGTAACGCGGGTTTTCCAATCATCACTCAGCTGATATTCAAAACGCGCGGTGGCCAGTTCACGGATACCTACGCTTTTCGCCCAGCGTTCGTCGAGGCGCTTGTCGTAGTCGATGTCCGCAGGATGACCGTTGGTGAACACGGTGCCGCGGTCGAAGGGATTGGAGTATTCGTTGTACTCGTAGCTCAGCGTCAAGCTGGCGCGGTCGCCGGTCCAGGTCAGCGATGGTGCGACCAACGTGCTCTCATTCACGCCGTAGTTGCGCCAGTAATCTTCGTGACCACGTTCAGCGATCAGGCGATAAGCCAGGCCCGTATCTCCCATCGGCCCGGTGGTATCCACCGCCATAGTGCCGCCGCCTTCGCTATAGGCCGAGCCGCTCAGGGTTGTGCTCTGGGTGTATTCAGGCTTCTTGCTGATTACGTTGATCAATCCGCCGGGCTCCAGCGCGCCGTACAGCATCGAGGCAGGCCCTTTGAGCACTTCGACACGATCCGTCGTGGCGCTGAAGTTGTGTCCCAGGTTGGAGCGCACGCCATCGCGCAGAATCGAGCCGTCATCGTTGGTGCCAAAACCGCGCTTGACCAGCGAGTCCCGGGAGCCGCCCAGTGTATTGCCCTGGCTGACGCCACTGACGAACTTCATGGCGTCGGCCAGCGAGCGCACCTGATAGTCGGCCAGGGTCTGCTGGGTGACCACATTGACCGATTGCGCCTCTTCCTTGATCGGCACATTGCTTTTGCTCGCCGTACTGGCTTGAGAAGTGGTGTAGCTAGTGTCTTGGCTGACGCGACTTGCCTGAATATCAGTGGTCGGCAGTTCGATGGCTTCCTGTGCCCACAGTGGGCTGGCAAACATAACGCAGGAGAGTGTTGGCAACGCGTGTTTCATGAAGACTTTGCGGCGGGCAAAGGGGTGGGGATGGCTCAAGACGTCGCACTCAATGAGTTAGTAATAATGATTCTCATTGTATTATGCGACGTATTTCCAGTAAATACCCTCAGTACTATTAACTAACGAGTTACTGATCCGCCGCATAGATGTGGTTTGTGCACTGTTTGGCGGATGAAGCAGGTGTCGCCGTCATCCGTATGGATCTCAAACTGCGCCTTGCTGGCGAGGTGCTGCCCCCCAACAGAAACATCTCCACCGCTCGACCCACCAACGCTTGCATCTGCTCAACCTTCAGAGGTTAGCCCGGCCTTTCAGGGCTTGATGTTTTTCAGTTCATTGAGCAAGACCAGCAACTGCTGCATTTTTTCTTCACCAAATTGCTCCTGAATCCTTTGGTAGTTGGCCTCCATTCCCTCGCTCATCGCGACAAAGCATTGCTGACCCTGCTCGGTCAACCCGACAAAGACCCGGCGCTGATCCTCTGTCGATTTGCGGCGTCGTACCAGCCCGTCACGTTCCAGACGGCCCAGTACACCGGTCATGCTCGGCTTGAGAATGCAGGCCTGGTGGGCCAGTTGATGGCTTTCCAGTTCACCTTGCTGACGCAGAATCCTTATGACGCGCCATTGCTGTTCGGTCAGGTCATGTTCGTTGAGTGCCGGACGAAAGAACGCCATGGCGGCTTCCCGGGCTTGCAGCAATGTGAGCGTCAATGAGGGTCTTGGGGTTGCCATGATCTAAACACTTTTAAGGGCGAGCAGGCAGATTAGAGCCCTCGGCGTGCAGGTGCAAGGCAGCTGTGAAAAGTACAATCGGTTCCCCGTAAAAGCCATTCCGTCGGCCCCGGACCGTTGCCATGCTGTCTGCCAGGCATTCACTGCTGCGATAACAACAACGGAAAATCCCCATGCTTGCCTCAACGCAACTCCGACTGCCGTTGGCGGTACTCCCCCGGCGTCATCTGCGCATAACGCTGAAAGAACCGGCTGAAATAGGCCGGGTCCTTGAACCCGAGTTGGTAGCAGATTTCATTGGCCGAACTGCCCGTGAACAACAGCAGTCGCTTGGCTTCCTGCATCAATCGTTCGAGGATCAAGCGCTTGGATGGCAGGTCGGCGATGCGCCGGCACACATCGTTGAGCCGCGCCTCGGTCACCCCCACGCCTTGTGCGTAGCGCGACAACGGCCAATGTTGCTGGTAGTGGCTTTCGATCAGTTCGTTGAATCGATGAAAAATCCTCAGGTCCTCGTGCCGGGCCGGGCGTGCCTGCAGAGAGTTGGAGCACAGGCGAAGCAGACTGATCATGATCAGGCGCGTCAGACCGTCCAGAACCGCACCCCGCCCCGGACGATCAGCCTCAATTTCGTCGCTCAATTCGTCGAAAAGATATTCGAGACGGCGCACTTCGCGCTCACCTGCCGGATCCAGATGACCCAGTGCAACACACGCAGCTTGCAACTGCGGGCCCGGCGCGAGGCTTGGATCGGCCTCAAGCAATCCCCAGACAAGCTGCTGCCGCACCGTCAGCACATGGCCATCACTGTCAGCCTCAGTCACAAAGGAATGGGGGATGGTCGGTGGCGTGAAAAAGAACATCGGTCCCGACTCCACGTATTGTTGATCGTCCAGATAAACCCTGACGGAGCCACTTTTCACATAGTGGACCTGGAAGAACCGGTCATGACGATGAACCGGCATGTTGCGCCCGAAAAAGCCGGCCAGATTGCCCAGCCTGTCGTAATGGACTTCGGCATCGCTGTAGCGCTGGTCATAGACCTGCCCAATGTTGATGTTCGGGATCGGCTGCCGATCGGTCATGGCGGGGTACTCATTCTTGTTCTGACATTGCACTGGATTTCATCCTGCACCGATTTTGCCAAGGCGACCACCGTCAGCCGACTTTCCACGCTTGACGATAGTTAACATATTAATTATAACGTTAATACATTAACAATTATGAGCAGAGCCCCATCACTCTGCCACTGCCAGGAGAAAAGCATGAGCCGTGCCCTGCATGACGTTGCGACCGGCACCTTGTTCGGCGTCGCGCTGAACTATCAGGGTTTGCTGAATCAGCACCTGACCGAGTTCGAGCAGCCGCCTTACCAGAAGCCGCCGATCAAACCAGTGCTGTTCATCAAGACACCCAACACACGCAATGGTCAGGATGGCGTCGTGGTGCATCCCGGCGCTGGCGAACGCCTGCAACCCGGCCCCGCGCTAGGTGTGGTGATGGGTCAATCCGCAAGTCGCGTCAGTGTCGACCAGGCCCTGGATTACGTGGCCGGTTACACCATCGTCAACGAATTCAGCCTGCCGGAGGACAGCTACTATCGTCCGGCCGTGAAAGCAAAATGCCGCGACGGCTTCTGCTCCATTGGGCCTGAGCTGATCCCCGCGGCGCAGATACCTGACCCACAAAAGCTCGATATCAAACTCTTCGTCAACGGTGAAGTTCGCCAGGCCAACAGCACCGCCAACTTCGTTCGCGGTGTTGCGCAATTGATCGCCGAGATCAGCGAGTTCATGACCCTGCATGCCGGTGATGTACTGATTACCGGCACGCCTGAAGGTCGTGTCGATGTGGTGCCGGGTGACCGTGTCGAAATCGAGATCAGCGGTCTGGGCCGCCTCATCAACCATATCGTGGTCGTATAAGAGGAGCTCCCCATGAAACATGCACGCGTGCGTTTCGAAGGCGAGACTTACCTCGCCACTGTTGAAGAAAACCATACCGATAATAGCCATGCCGTCCACCTGGCCGATGGCCGGGTGCTGGCTGAAGATCAAGTGCAGTGGCTGCCACCAGCTACCGGCAACATGTTCGCCCTGGGTCTGAACTACGCTGATCACGCCGCCGAGCTGGCGTTCAAGCCGCCCACCGAGCCCTTGGCGTTTATCAAATCCCCCGGCACCTACACCGGCCACAACCAGACCACCTGGCGTCCGGACAATGTCGCCTACATGCACTACGAATGTGAACTGGTCGCCGTCATCGGCAAGCCGGCGCGCAACGTCAAACGTGAAAACGCCCTGGAATACCTGGCCGGATACACGGTGTGCAACGACTACGCAATCCGCGACTACCTGGAAAACTACTACCGCCCCAACCTGCGAGTGAAGAACCGCGACGCCACCACGCCTGTCGGTCCGTGGATCGTCGACGTCGCCGACGTGCCGGACCCGAGCAACCTGAAACTGCGCACCTGGATCAACGGTGAATTGCGTCAGGAAGGTTCGACCTCCGACATGATTTTCGACATCCCTTACCTGATCGAATACCTGTCCAGCTTCATGACCCTGCAGCCGGGCGACATGATCGCCACCGGTACGCCGGAAGGTCTGGCCGATGTGGTGCCAGGC
Organism: Pseudomonas sp. GM102; assembly: GCF_000282555.1. Classification (NCBI taxonomy): domain Bacteria; kingdom Pseudomonadati; phylum Pseudomonadota; class Gammaproteobacteria; order Pseudomonadales; family Pseudomonadaceae; genus Pseudomonas; species Pseudomonas sp. GM102. The sequence goes on from NZ_AKJB01000012.1 coordinate 122,568, forward strand.
GACGAGGTGATTGTGGAAGTGGAAGGCGTAGGTCGCCTGGTCAATCGAATTGTCAGCGAAGCGGAATTCTTCTCCGCCCGTAAAGAGGCTTGAGCAACATGATCAAACACTGGATCAACGGCCGTGAGGTCGAAAGTAAAGACGTTTTCGTCAACGACAACCCGGCAACCGGTGAGGCCATTGGCGAAGTCGCCAGCGGCGGCGCCGAGGAAGTCGCTCAAGCGGTAGCGGCAGCCAAGGAAGCATTCCCGAAATGGGCGGCGACCCCAGCCAAGGAACGCGCCAAGCTGATGCGCAAGCTCGGCGAACTGATCGAGCAAAACGTCCCGCACTTGGCTGAACTCGAAACCCTGGACACGGGCCTGCCGATTCATCAGACCAAGAATGTCTTGATCCCGCGCGCCTCGCACAACTTCGATTTCTTCGCCGAAGTCTGCACTCGCATGGACGGTCACAGCTATCCGGTCGACGACCAGATGCTCAATTACACCCTTTACCAACCGGTGGGCGTATGTGCCCTGGTGTCGCCATGGAACGTGCCGTTCATGACCGCCACCTGGAAAACCGCACCATGCCTGGCGCTGGGCAACACCGCGGTACTGAAGATGTCCGAGCTGTCACCGCTGACCGCTAATGAACTGGGTCGTCTGGCCGTCGAAGCCGGCATTCCCAATGGCGTGCTCAATGTCATCCAGGGCTACGGCGCCACCGCCGGTGACGCGCTGGTTCGCCACCCGGACGTGCGAGCGATTTCCTTCACTGGCGGCACCGCCACCGGCAAGAAAATCATGCAGACCGCCGGCCTGAAAAAGTACTCCATGGAACTGGGCGGCAAGTCGCCGGTGCTGATCTTCGAAGACGCTGATCTGGAACGCGCCCTCGACGCGGCGCTGTTCACCATCTTCTCGCTGAACGGTGAACGCTGCACCGCCGGTAGCCGGATCTTCATCCAGGAAAGCGTTTACCCGCAGTTCGTTGCTGAGTTTGCCGCCCGCGCTAAACGCCTGATCGTCGGCGACCCACAGGATCCAAAAACCCAGGTCGGCTCGATGATCACTCAGGCCCATTACGACAAAGTCACTGGCTACATCAAGATCGGTATCGAAGAAGGCGCCACCCTCCTCGCCGGTGGTCTGGAACGTCCGGCCAACTTGCCGGCACACCTGAGTAAAGGCCAGTTTATCCAGCCGACAGTGTTCGCCGATGTGAACAACAAGATGCGCATCGCCCAGGAAGAGATTTTCGGCCCGGTGGTATGCCTGATTCCGTTCAAGGACGAAGCCGAAGCCCTTCAACTGGCCAACGACACCGAGTACGGCCTGGCATCCTATATCTGGACCCAGGACATTGGCAAAGCGCATCGTCTGGCCTATGGCATCGAAGCCGGCATGGTATTCATCAATAGTCAGAACGTTCGAGACTTGCGTCAGCCGTTCGGCGGTGTGAAAGGTTCCGGCACCGGCCGCGAAGGAGGCCAGTACAGCTTCGAAGTGTTCGCCGAGATCAAGAACGTTTGTATCTCTATGGGCAGCCATCACATTCCGCGTTGGGGGGTGTAAGGCGGGAGCCGCAAACACATAGCGGCTCGGTGATAAACCTGTGGCGAGGGAGTTTGCTCCCGCTCGATTGCGCAGCAATCGCAAAAAAAATGGGGCTGCTTCGCTGCCCAGCGGGAGCCTCCCTCGCCACATCGTTTATCAAGCCACAAGTGCCGTGACTCACCTTCACACTCAACAAGAACAACAATTTCAGGAGAATTATCATGGGCGAAGTCGTCCTGGCCGCGAAGATCTGCCACGTACCTTCGATGTACCTGTCTGAGATGCCCGGCAAGCACCACGGTTGTCGCGAAGCGGCGATTGCCGGACACAAGGAAATCGGTCGTCGCGCCCGCGAACTCGGTGCCGATACTGCCGTGGTGTTCGATGTGCACTGGCTGGTCAACAGCGGCTATCACGTCAACTGCGGCGCGCATTTCAAGGGCATCTACACCAGTAACGAACTGCCGCACTTCATCAAGAACATGGAATACGAGTACCCAGGCTGCCCGGAGCTGGGCGAGTTGATCGCGGCTGAAGCCAATCTGGCCGGCGTGCGCACCATGGCTCACAACATTCCGAGCCTGGAGCTGGAATACGGCACGCTGGTGCCGATGCGCTACATGCACATGGGCGTACCCGACGAGCAGAAGTTCGACGTGATCTCCATTGCGGCCTGGTGTGCCTGGCATCGACTGGAAGACAGCTTTGCCTTCGGCGCGGCCGTGCGCCGGGCGATCGAAAAGAGTGACCGCAAGGTGCTGGTGCTGGCTTCCGGTTCGCTGTCACACCGCTTCTCCGATGATCGCAATGCCGAAGCCAACATTCACAACTGGACCCGAGAGTTCGACAAACAAGTTGATCTGCATGTAGTGGAGCTTTGGCGCCAGGGCCGCTGGAAAGAGTTCTGCGCCATGCTCCCTGACTATGCCGAGCATTGCTTTGGCGAAGGCAAAATGCATGACACCGCCATGCTCCTAGGTTTGCTCGGCGGCCCGGATTACGACAAACCGGCAGAAATCATCACCCAGCCCTTCGGCAGTTCGGGCACCGGTCAGATCAACGCCATCTTCCCTCTATGAAAGCCTGACCGCACAGCATCGCCGTGCGGTATGAAGGAGCCGTGCATGCCTCATTTCATTGCTGAATACACCGACAACATCGAACAACAAGCCGACTTGCCCGGTCTGTTCGAAAAAGTCCATGCCACCCTCGGCGACAGTGGCGTGTTCCCCTTGGGCGGCATCCGCAGCCGCGGCGTGCGCCTGGACACCTGGCGCATGGCCGACGGAAAGCACGACTACGCCTTCGTCCACATGACCCTGAAGGTCGGCCATGGCCGCGATCTGGCGACACGGCAGAAAGTCGCGGAAAAACTCTTCGAGGTCATCACCCGACACTTCGCCGAACTTCAAGCCCAACGCCTGCTGGCCTTGTCGTTCGAGATGATCGAACTGCACGAGCAACTCAACTTCAAGGCAAACAACGTCCACGCCTTTCTCCAGGCTCAGGCCCGTTAAGGCGGCCACCCGTTCGTTCCATCGGCCTCTCAGACAAAAAGTATAAAACCATGAGCACAGCCAATACCGCCGACACCCTCGACACGGTCGCACGCGATCGAACCCACAGCACCATCACCTGGCGTCTGATGCCTCTGCTGCTGATTTGTTACCTCTTTGCCCACCTCGACCGGATCAACATCGGCTTCGCCAAGATGCAGATGAGCGCTGACCTGAATTTCAGCGACACGGTTTACGGTTTTGGCGCCGGTCTGTTCTTCGTCGCCTACGCGCTGTTTGGCGTACCGAGCAACATGGCCCTGGATCGCGTGGGTCCGCGGCGCTGGATCGCCATACTGATGGTGGTGTGGGGAGCGTTATCCACCAGCATGTTCTTGATCGACAGCGCTACCGGTTTCTATGTCCTGCGCTTTTTGCTGGGGGTGGCCGAGGCCGGTTTCTTTCCCGGGATCCTGGTGTTTCTGAACCGCTGGTATCCCGCCGGTCGCCGAGCACAAATCACTGCATTGTTTGCGATTGCGGTACCGATGGCGGGCGTGATCGGCGGCCCACTGTCCGGCGGGATCCTCCAGAGCTTCCATGACATTGGCGGCCTGCGGGGCTGGCAGTGGATGTTCGTCATTGAGGGCGTGCCCGTGATTCTGCTCGGGCTGGTGGTCCTCAAGTGTCTGCCGGACAGCTTCGAAACGGTCAAATGGCTGGCACCGCAGCAGAAGCAACAGCTGCGCGAACAATTGAACAAGGAAGAACACCGCAAATCGATCACCTCGTTCTCCGCCATCCTCAATAACCCGCAAGTGTGGCTGCTGGTGGCGGTGTATTTCGCGGTAATGCTAGCGGTTAATACCCTGGCGTTCTGGATGCCGACACTGATCCACGGCGCCGGTATCGGCAGCGATGGCAAGGTCGGGCTGCTCAGCGCCGTGCCGTATCTGGCGGGCTGTTTCTTCATGATCGGCTGTGGTCGCTCGTCTGATCGTCACCGTGAACGTCGCTGGCACCTCTGCGTGCCATTGCTGATGTCCTCCGCCGGCATTGCCATCGCCGGGCTTTCACCCACCAATCCGATCCTGGTGCTGAGTGGTCTGATTGTCGCGGGCATGGGCGCCAGCGCCGCGTTGCCGATGTTCTGGCAGCTGCCTCCTGCATTCCTGTCCAACAGCACCCAAGCTGCGGGCATTGCCCTGATCAGTTCCTTCGGCAGCATCGCGTCGTTCTTCGCGCCCTATCTGATCGGCTGGATGCGCGACACAACCCAGAGTGCCAGCCTGGCCCTATACGTCCTGGCGCTGCTCATCGCTCTCGGTGGTTTTCTGGTGCTGCGCACCCAGGCCTCCATCGTCAACCCTCAGTAAGAGACCATTGTCATGCTTGATCAAAGCCTTATTCAGCAAGCTGCCGCCCGCCTCGACCACGCCGAGCGCTCACGCGAGCAGGTACGTCAGTTTTCCCTGGACCATCCGGACATAACTATCGAAGACGCCTATGCCATTCAGCGCGCCTGGGTGGCCCAAAAGATCAAGGACGGTCGCAAGTTGGTCGGGCATAAAATCGGCCTGACCTCCCGGGCGATGCAGGTCTCTTCCAACATCACCGAGCCGGATTACGGCGCGTTGCTGGATGACATGTTTTTCGACGAAGGCACCGACATTCCGTTCGAGCGCTTTATCGTGCCGCGGGTTGAAGTGGAGCTGGCGTTCATTCTAGGCAAGCCTTTGAAAGGTCCAAATGTGACGGTGTTTGATGTATTGGACGCTACCGAATGGGTGATCCCCGCGCTGGAAATCATTGATGCGCGTATTCAGCAAATCGACCCGCAGACCAAAACGACCCGCAAGGTGTTCGACACCATTTCCGACAACGCCGCCAATGCCGGCGTGGTCATGGGTGGCCGCGCCGTACGCCCCACGGAAATCGACCTGCGCAAGGTGCCAGCCGTGCTCTACCGCAACGGTGTGATCGAAGAGTCCGGGGTTTCTGCAGCGGTGCTTAACCATCCGGCGAAGGGCGTGGCGTGGCTCGCAAATAAACTGGCGGCCTATGACGTCACCCTGCAACCAGGGCAAATCATCCTGGGCGGTTCCTTCACCCGCCCTGTGGCGGCAAACCCTGGCGATACCTTCCATGTTGATTACGACATGCTGGGCTCCATCGCTTGCCGTTTCGTTTGATCATCCGAGGATCGTTAGATGGACATGCCTATCAACTCCTTCAAGCTTCGCCTGCAAAGCGGTGAAGCGCAGATCGGCCTGTGGCTGGGACTGGCCGACGCCTATTGCGCCGAACTGGCCGCCAACGCCGGCTTCGACTGGCTGCTGATCGACGGCGAACACGCACCCAACGATCTGCGCGGGATGCTCGGTCAACTTCAGGCCGTCGCGCCCTACCCCAGCCATCCCATCATCCGCCCGGTCATCGGCGACACCGCACTGATCAAGCAAGTGCTCGACATCGGCGTACAGACCTTGTTGGTGCCCATGGTGGAAAGCGCCGATCAGGCCCGCGAGCTGGTACGTGCCATCCATTACCCGCCACGCGGCATGCGCGGCGTGGGCAGCGCACTGGCTCGAGCTTCTCGGTGGAACAGCATTCCCGACTACCTGGATAAAGCCGATGAGCAAATGTGCCTGCTGGTGCAGATCGAGAACCGCGAAGGCCTGGCCAATCTGGATGCCATTTCCACGGTCGAGGGCGTCGACGGGGTGTTTATCGGCCCTGCAGATTTGAGCGCGTCCATGGGCCATCGCGGCAATCCGGGCCACCCCGAAGTGCAATCGGCGATCGAAGACGCCATTGTGCGGATTCAAAAGGCCGGCAAGGCCGCAGGCATTCTCAGTGCCGATGAAAAACTTGCCCGACGCTATATCGAGTTGGGCGCCGCGTTCGTTGCCGTCGGTGTCGACACCACGGTGCTGATGCGCGGCCTGCAAACCCTCGCCGCCAAATTCAAAGATGCCCCGGCGCCCACCAGCTCTGGCGGCGTGTACTGATTGGCAAAACCCTGATGTCGCTCAGCAGATCTGGTGTGGGGTCGCCGCACCGCCGCTCCCACACTAGATCTGCTGCGTATTAGAGGTTAGCGCCTACAAACGCTTGATGGTCTTCAACTCATTGAGCAACCCGAGCAACGTCTGCAACTTCTCCTCGCCCAACTGCGCCTGCAAACGCTGGTAGTTCTCTTCCATGCACTGGCTCATAGACGCAAAACACGCCCGGCCCTTTTCGGCCAGGGTCACCAGCACCCGCCGCTGATCCTGTTCAGCCTTGCGCCGATGGACCATACCGGCCGCCTCCATGCGCACCAATACACCGGTCATGCTCGGCTTGAGAATGCAGGCCAATTCCGCCAGCTGATAGATTTCCAGTTCGTCGTGCTGACTGAGGATGCGGATGACCCGCCACTGTTGTTCAGTCAGGCCATGCTGATTGAGCGAAGGCCGAAAAAAACTCATGGCCGCTTCACGGGCCTGCAATAGGGTCAAGGTCAGGGATTGTCGCGGTTTGTGCATGGGAGTCAGAATCACGATTTATTTAGTTAATAGTTTAACGAAACTCTACCACTCTCACACTTACGACACGCTATAACTTGTGTGGCTGCGAAGGCTCTGGCGCGCTGAATCAAAAATCCCGGCACGGATAATCAAGACATCCACCCTGCCATGCCCCTTAATAGGAGCTATCCGGTACAGAGCTTCTCGAAGTCCCGAGCGTTTGAGTTTTCTTTCACTTTTTCAGGCTGCGCCATGATCAATATCGAAACGCCCACCTATTACACGGCCACCAAAAAGTACAACCTCAGTTTCCCGACCCTGGAACAGGATGTGGAAGCTGACGTTGTGGTCATTGGCGGTGGTTTCTCCGGCATCAACACTGCACTTGAGCTGGCCGAAAAAGGCATCACCAATATTGTCGTGCTGGAGGCGCGTTACCTGGGTTTTGGCGGCACCGGGCGCAATGGCGGGCAGATCATGGCCGGCATCGGTCACGACCTGGAGAAGATCAAGAAGGACGTGGGTGAAGACGGCCTGCGCCAGGTCTTCGAGATCAGCGACCTGGGCGCCGACATCATCAAGGACCGCATTGCCAAGTACGACATCGACGCCGACTTCTGCCATGGCTACGGTTACATGGGCTTCAACGCCCGCCAGGAAAAGACCCTGCGCGCCTGGGAAAAGGACTTCAAATCAATCAACACCAAGCACGAGATTCGCTTTCTCGGCGGCTCGGACGTCAAGCAAATCATCGGTTCCGACGCCTATAGCAGTGCCCTGTTGCACATGGGTGGCGGTCACGTCCATTCGCTGAACCTGCTGCTCGGTGAAGCCAAGGCGCTAGCGGGTCACGGCGTGCGGATTTTTGAGAACAGCCCGGCCCTGGAAGTCAGTTACGGCGAACGCATCACCGTGCGTACCGGGCGCGGCTCGGTCAAGGCCAGCAAGCTGTTATGGGCCTGCGACAGTTTCCTCAACAAACTTGAACCCGAGCTGCATCGCTCGACCATCAACACCTATGCCTTCCAGATGATGACCGAGCCATTGTCAGACGAGCTGATCAACCGCATCAGCCCGATTCGCGGCGCCTACAGCGATATTCGCCCGGTGATCGACTACTACCGCGTCACCAACGAAAACCGTCTGTTGTTCGGCGCGGCCACACCGCTGGTCGAGCATATTCCCCTGGACCTGAAGGCCTGGAATCGCCGCTTGATGCTGAAGATTTTCCCTTACCTCAAAGACGTGAAAATAGACCTGGCCTGGGGTGGTCCGATGGCGTGCAGCCCGAACCTGTTCCCGCAGATCGGCACCCTGCCCGGTCGCAGCAACGCCTTCTTCGTTCAGGGTTATTCGGGCTTCGGCGTCACCCCGAGCCACATTATTTGCAAGGTGCTCGCCGAAGGCATGAGTGAAGGCTCGGCTCGCTATGACCTGGTCAGCTCGATCCACCGCCCGACCATCCTTGGCAAAGATGCGTTGCGCCCACTGTTGCTGACCGCCGGCAAGTCCTGGCACCAGCTCTCGGGTTACTGGAACGGGCGCCGGTAACTCAGAGGCGCTCTTCCCTTGCTGTTTTTTACTCATCAGGAGCAACTGCCATGACCCTTACCACCCTCAAGAAAGACATCCAGCTGTCCGAACTGGACGCCTGGGGCACCGTCGCCGACCTTGGCTCGGAAATCCTCGAAGGTGAAGTCAAAGCCTTCGGTAAAATGACCTTCGGCGCACCGACCGATCCGGTCAGCAGTGCCTACTTCGGCACTACCCAAGGCAAGTTCCGGATGGTCTATCCGTTCGCCGAACAAGCCACGGTGGTCACCGGCGAAGTGGTCCTTACGGACGAATCCACCGGCCAGAGCACTCGTTACAAGACCGGTGACAGCTGGTTCGTGACCAAGGGCACGCCTGTGCTCTGGGAAGTTGTCAGTGAAAGCTTTGTGAAGCATTATTTCGCTGTCGTCTGACCGATCCCGGCTGCCGACTCCCACCGGCAGCCTTTTTGGCGAAGGTTACTTACCATGAACGCCATCCCTGCACAGGAAGTCGCTGGCCATTGCCTTCAGGCTTTCACTCAACTCGTTCCTGCCCGTCAGGCGGCGTTCTACTGTGTCGACCGGCACCTGCAAGCCCGTGATTTCCGACTGCATGGCATGAGCGGCGAGATGCATCGCGACTATCTCGACAACTACCGTCAGTTCGACCCGTTGCAACCGCGTAATTGCCTGTCCAGCGGGCTGGCCGTGGTGCCTCTGGGGTTTGCCATGGCTCGACAGCCGATACGAAACAGTCAGCGTTATCAGGATTTCCTGCAACGCTATGGCGTCGTCGATGTGGTGGAAATCCTTGCCCATCGCGCCGGCCAGCCTCAGGCCGCCATCTCGCTGCTACGCACCGCCGAACAAGGTGCCTTCACCCCCGACCAGTTGGCCCGACTCAATGCCTTGCAGTCCCTACTGCAACTGGCCGTGGCAAACATGCAGCCCTGCGAAGATCCGCTCATCAGCCTGACGCCCAAGGAGCGGCAGATCGCGTTGTTGTTGCGCCAGGGCGCCAGCAACAAGCAACTGGCCCGGGAACTGGAAGTCGGTCTACCGACCATCAAGACTCATCTGATCAACCTGTTTCGCAAGACCGGCGTCAGCAGCCGCACCGAGCTGGTGGGGACGCTGTTTCTCTAACCCGGTTCAACCATCCGGTTGATAGGCGAGCTTGTCTGCGAACCGCATGCTCCAAGTTGTTATTTCACACAACCGGAGCATTGCAATGACGACATCATCCGACTGGATCACCGTTGGCGCCCTGGCCGATGGCTTCGCCCCAGAAGCCTTCATCCTGCCAAACCTGGCCGACCTGAACGGCAAGACCTTCACGTTGCACTTCGCCAATGGCTGGCAGATCGAGCATCGTTTCGACACCGAAACGGTGTCCTGGACCGCTGCCGACGGGCACTCCGCGGGCACTGCAAACTATCGGGCCACCTCGGTACGCCCCGGTTTGTACCTGGTGGATTTCATCAAGCGCGAAGGTGCTCAAGCCTGGTCGATCAGTCTCGTGCTCGATACCGCCAGCGCAGCGTTCACTGCCGTGATCGGCCGCATGCCGAGCCAGGAGCAAACCCGTGAAGGCCTCTACAGCCGTGCGCTGACCGGCAAGCATTTGACTTCGGTGGAGGTGGATTTCCTTCATGGCAGCCTCGATCGCCCATGGCAGGAAGGCCAATGCCCACACGCACCGACCACCGAGCTGACCGGTCTGCGCAACCTGTATCGCTACAGCCCGAGCGAAGTCTACGAGCACATTTACCTCAACGATCAGTTCTATTCCTGGCAGTGCCTCAAGGGCGTCGAGCAGGGCCTGTGCGACACCGATCGCTGCCATTACTACAAAATCGCCGATCAGCTGTACCTGTTCGTCTGGCGCGAGAAGATCATCCCGACCCTCGGTGTGTTGCTGATCGACATGCAACAGCACCGCAGCGACGGCAAGATTTTCGGTTATGCCGGGTCGTCCTTCGATGAGCTGTCGAACTTTCCGGTCGCCTCTTACTGCCAGGTTCTCAACCAGACGGAATATCCCCATGACTGAGCCACGTACCGTTGCAATCACCGGAGCCGGGACTGGCATCGGTGCCGCCTGCGCTCGGCTGTACGCAGCCGAAGGCGCCAATCTGGTGCTGATCGGCCGCCGCCGCGAGCCTCTGGAGCAGATTGCCCAGGAAACCGGCGGCCTGGTCCTGGTCGGTGATGCCGCTTGTCCGGAGACTTGGGAAGGTTTCGTGGCGCAGATTCGTCAGCGTTACGGCCGACTCGATGTGCTGCTGGCCTGTGCCGGCGGCCATGGTCTGGGCAGCGCCACCCAGACCAGCCCGCAAACCTGGGAAGCGGCGCTGCGCAGCAACCTCGACAGCGCCTTCTACAGCGCCCGGGCCTGTCTGCCGCTGCTGCTGGAAACTGCCGGCAACATCGTCCTGATCGGCTCCATTGCCTCACTGGCGGCAGGGCCCGAAGTTTGCGGCTACACCACCGCCAAGCATGCGCTGCTCGGCCTCAACCGCTCGTTGGCCAGGGATTACGGCTCACGCGGTGTCCGGGTGAATGCCGTATGCCCCGGCTGGGTGCGCACGCCCATGGCTGATCAGGAGATGCGGCCGCTGATGGATTTTTATGGCGAGACGCTACAGCAAGCCTATGACCGGGTCTGCGCTGATGTGCCATTGCAACGGCCCGCCAATGCTGAGGAAATCGCCAGAGTTTGTCGCTTCCTGGGTTCCAGCGACGCATCGATCATCACAGGTGCAACGGTAGTGGCCGACGGCGGTTCGAGCATCGTCGATGTGCCGACCCTGGCTTATACCCATCTGGAGCAGCCTCATGTCTGAAGACCTGGATTTCAGCGGTCGCACCGTACTGGTGACCGGCGGCGCCCAAGGCATTGGACGGGCGATCGTCGAAGCTTTCGCCTTGCGCGGTGCGCGCGTGGTAATCGCCGACCTGCAACTGCCTCAGGCCCAGGCGCTGGCCATCGAATTGTCTGGGCGGGCGTGTCAGGTCGAAGCCGTGTGCGTCGACCTGGCTGATGCCACGGCGGTGTTCAATCTGGTTCAGGGCCTGGAGCAACGTATGGGTCGACTGGATATTCTGGTGCACAACGCCGGATACTTTCCGCTGACACCGTTCGCTGAAATCACCCCAGCCATTCTCGACCGCACGCTGGCCGTCAATCTCTCGGCACTGTTCTGGCTGACCCAGGCTGCCTTGCCGATGTTTCGCCGTCAGGGTCAGGGCTGCGTGCTGGTGACCTCATCGGTCACTGGCCCACGGGTAGCCTACCCGGGGCTGAGCCACTATGCGGCGTCCAAGGCCGGGGTCAACGGTTTCATTCGCAACGCCGCGCTGGAACTGGCCGGGCACAATGTACGGGTCAACGGCGTCGAGCCGGGCATGATCGCGACACCTGCGATGGGAAACCTGGGGGATGATCAGCTGAACGAGAATATCGCCAGCCGGGTGCCCTTGGGACGATTGGGTACTGCGGCCGATATCGCCGGAGCCATGTTGTTTTTGGCGTCGGATCTGGCGAGCTACATTACCGGGCAGACGCTAGTGGTTGATGGCGGATCGACGTTGCCGGAGGTTTGAAGCTCAGCGACGAAGCCTCCAGTGGGAGCGTGGCTTGCCCGCGAAGAACGATAACGCGTAATGCCTGAAAACCGCGGTGTTCCCTTCGCGGGCAAGCCACGCTCCCACAGGTTCTGCACCGGACTTTATCGGTAATACCCAAGACTCAAGCCGCGCCTGCTGCCTGCTGCAAATGCGTGGAACGAAAATCCTTGGGCGACAGCTCGAACTGCTTCTTGAACGAGCGGCTGAAGTGCGCCGAATCGGTGAAGCCCCACTTGTAGGCGATCGAAGTAATCGATTCGGTCCTCAGAAAAGGGTTGGTCAGGTCATCGGCGCTGCGTTTGAGCCGCGCCCGTTGAATGTAGCGGCAGACGCTATCGTCCTGCTCTTCGAACAACCGGTACAAATGCCGCACTGAAATGTTCAGTCGACTGGCCAGGCCCACCGGACTCAGGCCGGGCTGGGTCAGGGATTCATCGATGACTTTCTGCACATAGCTGCGCAGGTTACTGCCCTGCAACGAGGCGCTGTCGTCCCGCGAATCATGATCCTGCTCGAATGCCGAGCCGAGCAGCGAAACAAAAGCACACTGCAGGGCCTCGCCTTCGCCCACGGCGCCTTCACCCTCCAGGCTGTCTTTACACAACTGATCCATCAGCACGTGCAGCATCCGCCCGCAGGCCTTGCTCGAGGAAATCTTGCCGAAGGTCCCGGACTGGCTGCCGAGCTGCTTGCACACTTCATTGCGAGACAATGACAGGGAGGCATGTTCGATCAGGCCGAAGGGGGTGATTTCGATGGACCCTGCCGAATCCATCAACAGAAGATCCCCGGGAGCCAGCTGGATGCTCTGGCCATTCTGGGTGATCTGGGCGTAGCCGCTGCGCTGACTGACCAGGAAACAATGCTGGTCGTTATCGTGGTCGGGGTTGTTCTTGGAGCGCTTGATGAGGCCCGCATTGGTACGCAGGTTGGCCAGCGGCAGACCGCCTCGGGAGAACTTGGAAACCTCACCGATGAACAGCGCGCGGTTGAAGGCCAGTTCTGTGTCGAAGTGACCGCAAACAGCTCGCAGATCCCGGGTCCAGGTTTCCAGCCCGTCTTGCACAATCTGTTGGATGCTCATGGGTATCTCCACAATGGCTTTTTGTTTTTGTAGCGCAATAGTTAACATGTTATCTATATGTGCGCAACAAGTACTGATAGCCGTATGTGAAAGCACTTATGATGCCAAATTCAAAGCGTGCGCAGCACTCGCTGCAAACCGCTCAAGGCTTCGAGCAGCCAGTCGCGCTGCTCACGGCTCAAGGCGATGTAGCGACGAAAGGCCGGCATCCGGTTGACTACCTCGCTACCGCCCATATGCTCCAGCCGAACGCACCACTGACGCCCGTCCAGATCGATGCGCAAGCGTTTGAAGTCCAGCGGCATCAAGGCCTGGTGCAGTGTTCTATCCTCCTGCAACCTGGCCTGTAACCTGCTCAGTAGTGCGGCATCTCCAGCACGCTGCCGACAGCGGATTCCGGTCCGTCGGATAGCCCCGCCATGGTGCAATTCAAAGCTCGCCGTGCCCTCCCTCGAAGCAGGCACCCGGATTACGAATTCGGTCAGGACCAGGTGCATCAACAGTTGCGACTCGGTGCGTTCGACGATCTCCAATTGCAGGTTGCCATCGTTCAGGGAAGCCCGCGCCGCTGCCGGTGCTGTTTGCTCGAAACTGCCCAGGCCGAGGTTACGTCGCAGGCGCTCAAGCGTCACCCCCGGTCGATAACCGGCCGGGGCGCGTCTGGCGCTGAACAGCTCAGACAGTTTTTGCAACATGGTGGATATACTCGTTGTCATGGGGACCCGGCTCATTGGAGAACTCCTTGGCCAGCACTTCTTCCACCGAAGCCGGCTTGAATGGATTGACCTTCTGCACGACTAAAGTCCAGAACAGCGCGTACACCGCGGTGCAACCAAGCATCACACCAAACGGTATATAGATATCCGCCGGGTTCATGCCGGGCGGCGTAATGAACCACATGCCCAGCAGGATGCCGATGCTGGAGAGAATTTGCGGCAGCGGAAACAATGGCGAGCGATAGGCCCTCGGCAGATCGGGACGGCGGATCCGCAGGATCACCACCGACAGCGTCACCAGCAGATAGGCAAAACTCCAGGCACAGACGGCCGCCAGCACCAGGGGCATGATGTTGTCGGCGTTACCGCCCAGATACAGTGCATGCAGACAAGGAATCAGCATCACCACCAGAATGCACAGTAGCGGCGTCTTGAAGCGTGGGTGCAGGTAGGTGAAGACTTTGGGCAACGCGCCGTCGACCGCCATGCCGTAGAGAATCCGTGGCACCCCGGCCATCAGCGTATTGATGGTCGCCGCCCCGGCAAACAGAAAGCCGATCCCCAACCACATCGGACCGATATCGCCCATCACCTGCTCAGCGAACTTTGGGATGGCCATCGGTGTATCCAGCAGATGCAAGCCGCTGGCGGTATCGAGCAACACGTTCTCCACCTGGCGTTTCATCGCCGCGCCGTAGATAAACATGCACGTCGCCACGCTCAGCAAGCCGAGAATCATCGCCTTGGGCATGACCTTGGCCGAGTTGCGCAGGTCCGGCGCCAGCGGGGTGACAAACTCGCAGCCGACGAACATGAACATGGCCATGCCCACCAGCGACAGAATGGTAATCAGGTCAGTGCCGACCATCGACTCACCGAACCAGCCATCCAGTTGCACCGCTGGTGCGGCGATCAAACCCAATACGCCAAACACCATCAAGGTGGTCCACATACCGAAAGTGAGAATGATCTCGGCCCTGCCGAAAGCACTGACACCGAAGGCATTGAGAACCCCGAACACGACGACGAAGCCCACCCCCAGCAACCATGAACCGCCGGCCGACTCGGCCAGAGTGTTGAGGTGCTCGAAGTTCACCAGCGCCATGACCCCGGAAAGAATGGTTTCCGCGGTTCCGGCGAACACATGGACGATCAGGTAGGCGGACAAGGTGCCAGTGATCGCGAAGAAACGGCCCATGCCGCAATTGATGTAGTCGTAGACCGAACCGGTGGTCGGCAGGATTGACGCGGCTTCAGCGAAGGTGGTCGCCTGAGCCAGCATCATCACCACGGCGATCAACATGGCCACCGCGAAGGCGCTGCCGCCGATGCCGAACCCCATGGTCGCGGTGAGAATCACCGGGCTGGCCATGATCAGACCAATGGTGCTGGCGAGCGCAGTGGGAAAACCGACCGTGCCCCGGTTCAAATGCTCGGTGAGTCTGTCATTGATCGACATAGTGCAGATCCTCGAAAGCGGATTTTTATAATGGGTATATCGAGCCGTTCAGGGGGCCGGCGATAAAGCCTCCCCAGCCAGTCCCTGATCG
The DNA here is from genome assembly GCF_000282555.1 of Pseudomonas sp. GM102. Lineage (NCBI taxonomy): Bacteria > Pseudomonadati > Pseudomonadota > Gammaproteobacteria > Pseudomonadales > Pseudomonadaceae > Pseudomonas > Pseudomonas sp. GM102. The sequence goes on from NZ_AKJB01000012.1 coordinate 137,632, forward strand.
AAACGGCGCCGTGTGCAGAGCTACTGTGCGCCTCTGCCGCCCTGATCGTCTTGCCCATGTCTGCCGCCGGTTTTGTTGCTCCCTGCCAAGCTTCACCACGTGGCTGACAGGATCAAATGTCTGGCACGCAGGTGAAAGACTTCTCCCGCCCCCGGTCGCCCTAATGGACGCTCGACCTACCTGCTGTCTTACCATACCGGGGAATAACAATAATGGAGCAAACACTGAAAATGCGATCGCTGTCCAAGGCCGTCGCCTTGGGTATCGCACTCTTGATCAGCGACTCGTCGGTCCAGGCCTTTGAGCTTTACGCCGATAATGATACCCATCTGAACGCCGATTTCCTGGCCGTGTACGGGATGTTCAACAGTCGCAAGAATTACGATGGCACGCCGGGCGGTTCCACCTGGCGGGAAGGTTTCATCAAGTATGGATTGAGCGGCGATCAAGGTTCAGGCAGTAGCGGCACGGGCTATGGAGCGCTCAATTGGGTCAGCTCCGGCACTTGGGGCGACGGCGACGCCGCCGGCAACACCGACGGTTCGGAGCGCACCACTAAAATCGAGGATGCTTACCTTGGTTGGCGTTCTGCGGACCTGTTCCCGGCGCTAGGGGAAGACGGCGTCGATTTTTCCGCCGGTCGCCAAGTGGTCAAACTCGGCAGAGGGTTCCTCATCAATGACGACGGACCGAACCTGGGCAAAGGCCCGGCTGACGGTGCGCTGAACCGTGGCGGTGCCTACTACCTCGCGGCACGGCATGCCTTCGACCGCACTGCCGTGCTACGCCTGGGTGGCCAGGATGGCCTGCATGGCAATGTGCTCTGGCTCAAGTCTGACAACCGTGCCCAGGCCGAAACCGAACTGGCAGCCGGCACCCTGGACTATACGGCCAAAGCCGGCACGCTGGGTCTGACCTGGGTCCACGGTATTGATGTCACGGACCAGTGGGCCAGCGATTTCCAGAAACAACGCAAAGGCATGGATATCTACAGCCTGCGCGGTGAAGGTGATGCCGGTATCGAGAACGCGAGTTTCGCTTTCGAATACGCATGGCAGGACAAGGACGCGGGTCCTGAAAAAGCGTGGTATGCCGAGGCCGGCTATACCTTCGCTGACGTTGCCTGGTCACCGAAGCTGACCTACCGTTACACGCGTTACTCGGAAAAATGGGACGCCCTGTTCACTGGATTGAGCACCGGTTACGGCACCTGGTTTCAGGGGGAGGTTGCGTCCAACTACGCCGGTCCTTTCAATAGCAACACCAGCATCCACCATGTCGGCCTCAAGGCGACCCCGTTGGATAATCTGACGGTCGGTGCGTTGTACTTCGACTTCAACACCCTGGATAAAAGCAATATGCTCAATCTGGATGCCCGCGAACTGGACCTGTATGTCGAATGGGCGGTCAACAGCCACTTGATCATCAGTCCGCTGGTCGGTCTGTACCAACCGAAAAAGGATGCAAGCAACGGTGGCAATCAGGTAGGCGGCAACGGCACCAATGTCTACAGCCAGCTGACCGTGGCCGTACCCTTCTGATCTCCTTCAGGAGCTGCCTTGCGCAGCTCCTGAACAGGCCTACTGCTTGTGCTGATGCAACATCGTCTGAATCTGATGCGTCGCCTGACGGGTATTTTCCGCGAGTTTGCGCACTTCATCAGCCACCACTGAAAACCCGCGCCCGACCTCTCCCGCTCTCGCCGCTTCGATGGCGGCGTTCAGGGCCAGCAGATTGGTCTGGTCGGCGATGCCTTTGATGACCCCCACCACCGTCGCGATCTGGCCATAGGTCGCCTGATTCTGCTCGAGCATTTGCCGGTGAGTCGCCTTGGCCGAATGTTCGTCGCTGATATCACGTACCGCGCCGATGACCCGGGTCAAACGTCCCTGCTCGTCACGCACCGCACGGCCACGCTCGCGACACCAGATGTAGTCGCGCGTCTTGTGGCGCATCCGGTATTCAAAGACGTATTCACCATTGCCGCGAGTTGTGAGGATTTCCCGATCGAAGATCGCCATGATCTTCGGCAGATCGTCTGGATGAGTAATGCTGACCTGAGCATCCCAGCCATCGGGCAGCTCATGCAGGGCATAGCCCATGAGGATGCGGAACTGATTGGAAAACCGCATGCAGCTGGCTGGATCCTGCACATCGCCGTTGACTACGGTGATGTCCCAGCAGCCTTCGGTCAGTGTCGATTGCAACAACTCCCAAATCTGCGCTTCTTGCTGATGTTGGCGGAACAGCTGCACGTGCAGGCTTAACTCGACTTCTAGCGCCTGCTCGCGGTACTGAGCCTGTTCCAGTTGCTGGCGAAGCGTTTCAAGCGCCTGCTCGCTGCGCTCCAATTGGCCGGTCTGGTCCTTGGCCAGGCCCTCGGCCACCCGCAGCCGGTGCACGAGTTGGGCTTTTTCTTGCATGAACTGTTCCAGCTGCAAGGCCTCAGTGAGCGCCTGCTGCTGTTTATGTTTCTTGAAGAACATCAGCTTGTCCTTTGTTCGTCGAGTCGAAACACTGGATCTGATAGCAAACTGAAGGTGATTGCTTGTGCGAGGCTGCTGAAGTATTTGCTCCTGTCTGCCATGAAAAAAAAATCGCAGCCTTCGGCAGCTCCAGGGTTTTGTGTACGTCTGTAGGAGCTGCCGAAGGTTGCGATCTTTTGAGACAACCAATACTTAACTTACCTGACCTGCTCGGCCATCAGCAACGACTGATCAACGTCTTCAACACTGCCTTGAAGGTATCGATCTGTTCTTCGTTGAAATCGGCGAACACCTTATCCTGCTGCTCCCGAGCAATGGCCCAGAGGTCTTCGGTCTGCTCGGTTCCCGCTGCGGTCAGGCGCACGCGGCTGTCATCGTCGTTGACCAGCCCTTTGCGCTTGAGGTTGGCCACCGCCTCATCGATTTCCCGCACCGGCATCGCCACCTCCCGCAACAGATCGTTCAGGCCCAGCCCCGCGTCACTTTCCAGCACCATCAGCATCCGTGCCTCGCTGGTGCGCAGGCCGGTGGACAGTTGCCGTGGCTGGTAGCTGGACTGGTAGGCCCGCACCGCCTGGGTCATCAGGTAGTACAGATTGTGACTCAGGCGCCCCTGGAAATGGCTGCTCGGCGGCTGGCTTTCGTCGCGTTTGGTCATGCGGGTATGGGGCAGGACCATGGAGTAGGCACCCTGATGATAGAGCAATGGCGAGCGGCCGAAGTCGTCGAAGGCCACCACCTTGCCGATCATGATCCAGTGATCTCCACCGTCCACTTGCCGGTACTTCTCACAGTGAAACCGCGCCGAGCAATCAGCGAATACCGGCGCGCCACCCTCGCCTGGTTCGAACTCGATCTCGGCGAAGCGATCTTCCTTGGGGCGGGCGAAATTGTTGGAGAGGTCGATCTGGTCCGCTGCCAGCACGTTGACTGCGAAATGGCTGGCCTGCTCGAACACCTCGTGGCTGTTGGACCGCTTGTCGATGCTCCACAACACCAGTGGCGGATCAAGGGACACCGAGTTGAAGCTGTTGGCGGTCACTCCGACTTTGCGCCCGGATGCGGTGGCGGCGGTCACCACGGTCACCCCGGTGGCGAAATTGCCCAGTGCCCGGCGAAAGGCCCGTGGGTCGAAGGTCGTTTCAGTGGCTGCACAAACGCTGTTATCAGACATGCAAGACTCCCGGACTGCTGCCAGGAGCAGTCCTGATTGTTGTTATGGGGACGCCGTGACGATCCGGTTCAGATCATGCTCGGGTCGGGCTCAAGGCCCATCAGCTCACGACCGAGAATCTGCGCGCAGACATCGTAGTCGGTGTAGGCATGGGCTCCGGTCATGTGCGAGTCGCGGAACAGACGCTGCATCTCGTTGTGCTCGAACCAGGCGTTGCCACCGGCGGCCTCGAACAGACGGTCCACCGCCTGGATGCACATTTTGGTGGCGTAGGCTTGATTGGTGCGCCAGAACGCCAGGGTTTCGCGGCTTGGGTAACGCTGCTGTTCGCTGTGCTCTGCATGTTCCTCCCAGGTTTTCTCGAGGAAGGCGCGGGCGGCCGCCACTTGATGAGTCGACTCGGCCAGTCGCATCAAGGCCGGAGTCGCGGCACCGACTGCAGCACCGGTGTAGGCACGCACGCGGGTTTTGGTCTTTTCGCGGAACACCTCAAGCATCCGCTCGGCAACACCCAGACTCACTGTAGAAAAACCGCTGGCGAAGTAAGGACGGTACGGCGAGTAGAAAATTTTGCTGTCCGGGTACAGACCGAAGCCTGCGGACTTGCCTTCCATCATGTCCTTGGCTTTCTGGATGCGGTGTTCCGGCACCAGCACGTTGTCGATGATCAAGGTCTTGGTACCGCTGCCCTTCATGCCGGCGGCGAACCAGTCGTCACGGATCTGATAGTCGCTGCGCGGCAAGACTGCGAAGCAGTAGTCCTGAGAGCCCTCAGCATTCTTGCGACGGAAACCGACAATTGCCCACTCGGCGTGATCGCAGCCGCTGCTCCAGCCCATTTCACCGCTGAACAGCACGCCGCCTTCGGTCTCTTCGGTGCGGCCAAACGGCGCGATGCTGCTGCTGGCCGTGGCATCCGGGTCATCGCCCCAGACTTCCTGCTGCAGTTTGGCCGAGAACAGCGCGAGTTGATGGCTGTGTGTACACAGCAGACTCATCGCCCACGCAGTGCTGGCACATGAGCCAGCGAGCAAGGCAATGCAGTCGGCAAATTGCGGCAGCGAGATTTCCATGCCACCGAACTTCTTCGGCTGAAAGGCACGGTGCATGCCGATGCTTTTGAGCAGCGCAATATTCTCGTCGGGGACCTTGCGGTTCTGCTCGGCCTCAAAGGCATTGGCAGCGATGGTCGGCAGAATGGACTTGAGGTCTTCGAGGAGCGGGTTTGGCTTTTTCATGGACGGCCCTGCTTATTATTGGATGTCCGGCCGGCGCCCCGAATCGAGGTACGGCGCTGGATGCAGGGCCAGTATGGAACCCGTCATTGCGGTAGAAAATGCACCTTCCAGAGCCAAGATTGTACTTTTCATAGGCAACAGCCCAAGTCACGTCCCGGATTTGAAACAGCGCTGGCAGCCACAGACATGTCTCCCGGCAGGCACAGTCAAGCTACCCCTGCCCCCCACGGATTAACCTCGGGCTTTTCTCTTGTTCGTGACCAGGAAAACCCCATGAGCGATATCGCACTGCTACCTGAAGTTGAAGCCTTCCTCCGTCGAAGCCATGCATTGTTTATCGACGGCGACTACATCCAGAGTCATTCCAGCCAGACGCTGGAGGTGATCAATCCCGCCACCGGCAAGGTCATCGCCCGGGTCGCGGACGCGGATCCTGTCGATATCGATGCGGCGGTGGAATCGGCCAAGAGCGGCTTCAAGCATTGGTCCCAGGTCGCACCGGCAACGCGGGGCAACGTGCTGCTGAAACTGGCTGACCTGCTGGAACGCAATCGCGAAGAACTGGCGCAGATCGAAACCTGCCAGTCGGGCAAGATCATTCAGATTTCCCGAGCCTTTGAAGTCGATCAAGCCGCTCACTTCCTGCGTTACTACGCCGGCTGGGCCACTAAAATCGGCGGTCAGACCATCACCCCGTCACTGCCCTCCTTCGCGGGCGAACGCTATACCGCCTTCACCCTGCGCGAACCTGTCGGGGTAGTGGTCGGCATCGTGCCGTGGAATTTCTCGACCATGATCGCCATCTGGAAACTCGCCTCGGCACTGGTGACCGGTTGCAGCATTATTATCAAACCCAGCGAGTTCACCCCGCTGACCATCCTGCGCATCGCCGAACTGGCCGTTGAAGCCGGCCTCCCTGCGGGCGCACTGAACGTATTGACCGGGGGTGGACTTGTTGGCAAAGGGCTGATCGAGCACCCGGGCACCGACAAGGTTTCGTTCACCGGTTCGGTGCCGACCGGCATTGCCGTCGGCCAGAGTGCCATGGGTGCCGGAGTGACTCGCGCCACCCTGGAACTGGGCGGTAAAAACTCGGCGGGGTTCTTGCGCGACGTGGATCTGGATAAGGCGGTCAACGGCATCATCGAAGCCGGTTTCCTGCACTCCGGACAAATCTGCGCCGCGGCCGAACGGTTCTTCGTTCATCGCTCGCAGATCGAGTCGATCATGGACAAGCTGGCCCAGCGCTTGAGCACGCTGAACATAGGTTCCCCCCTGGATGAGCGAACCGAATTCGGTCCAGTCACCAATCGCCAGCATCAACTCAAGCTCGAAGCGTTTTTTGGCAAGGCCCGCGCCGAAAACAACACCATCATCTGCGGTGGTCGACTGATCGACCGCCCCGGCTGTTATGTCGAACCGACGGTGATCCTCGCCAACACCGTGAACGACACCCTGCTCAACGAAGAAACCTTTGGTCCGGTCGCCACCTTCTTCCCCTACGACACCGAAGACGAGCTACTCGACCTGATGAACAACACACCGTACGGCCTGAGTGCGAGCCTGTGGACCAACGATTTATCCAAAGCCTTGCGCATGATCCCGAGCATCGAAGCAGGCACCGTCTGGGTGAATATGCACACGCTGCTTGATCCGGCTGTGCCGTTCGGCGGCGTCAAATCTTCGGGCATTGGCCGCGAGTTCGGCAGCGCTTTCATCGACGATTACACGGAGCTCAAATCCGTGATGATCCGCTACTGATCCTGGCCCCGCCCAGATAGCTTGAAAACCATCAATGGATCCACTAAATCATTAACAAACAGAATCAGTTTGACAAACACCCCATAAATCACCATTAATGGATCCACTGAATAACAACAAACAGCCTTGGAGAATCTCCATGTATCCCAAGAACACCTGGTACGTCGCCTGTACGCCCGATGAAATCGCCGACAAGCCGCTAGGCCGTCAGATCTGTGGTGAAAAGATGGTTTTTTACCGCGGGCATGAAGGCAAGGTGACGGCTGTCGAGGACTTCTGCCCCCACCGCGGCGCACCGCTGTCTTTGGGTTATGTGGAAAACGGCAATCTGGTGTGCGGCTATCACGGCCTGGTGATGGGCTGCGACGGCAAGACCGTGGAAATGCCCGGGCAGCGGGTTCGCGGCTTTCCGTGCAACAAGACATTCGCCGTGGTCGAGCGTTACGGATTTATCTGGGTATGGCCCGGCGATCAGCCGTTGGCCGACCCGGCGCTGATCCATCATCTGGAATGGGCCGTCAGCGACGAATGGGCCTATGGCGGCGGTCTGTTCCACATCCAGTGCGACTATCGCCTGATGATCGACAACCTGATGGATCTGACTCACGAAACCTACGTTCACGCGTCCAGCATCGGTCAAAAGGAAATCGACGAAGCACCGCCGGTGACCACGGTCGACGGCGACGAGGTGGTCACTGCCCGCCACATGGAAAACATCATGGCCCCGCCCTTCTGGCGCATGGCCCTGCGCGGCAACAACCTGGCCGACGATGTACCCGTGGACCGCTGGCAGATCTGCCGCTTCACCCCGCCCAGTCATGTGCTGATCGAAGTCGGTGTGGCCCATGCCGGAAAAGGTGGTTATCACGCCCCCCAACAGTTCAAGGCGTCGAGTATCGTCGTCGACTTCATCACGCCGCAAACCGAAACCTCGATCTGGTACTTCTGGGGCATGGCGCGCAATTTCAACCCGCAGGATGAGGCCTTGACCGCGAGCATTCGCGAAGGTCAGGGCAAGATTTTCAGCGAAGACCTGGAGATGCTCGAACGCCAGCAACAGAATCTGATCAGCCATCCCCAGCGCAACTTGCTCAAGCTCAATATCGACGCCGGCGGTGTGCAGTCGCGCCGTATCCTGGAGCGCCTGATCGCCAAGGAACGGGCCACGCAGGAGTCAATGGCATGATCGAAGTGCTGGTGGTATCGCGCAACAACGAAGCCCAAGACATCTGCAGCTACGAGCTGGCCAGTGTCGATGACCGACCGCTGCCAGCCTTCAGCGCCGGTGCGCATATCGATGTGCACCTGCCCGGCGGCTTGATCCGGCAATATTCCCTGTGCAATCACCCCGAAGAACGCCATCGCTACCTGATTGGCGTGCTCAAGGATCCGACCTCTCGCGGTGGTTCACTGGCCATGCACGAGCAGATCCACCCCGGCACGCGGCTATCTATCAGTGAGCCGCGCAATCTGTTTCCATTGGCACATGAGGCCCGGCGCAGCCTCCTCTTCGCCGGCGGTATCGGCATTACCCCGGTCCTGTGCATGGCCGAGCGCCTGGCCCACAGCGGCGCGGATTTCGAACTGCACTACTGCGCCCGTTCGCGAGAGCGCGCAGCCTTTGTCGAACGCCTGCAACACTCGCCTTTTGCCCACCAGGTATTCCTGCATTTCGATCAGGAACCCGACACCGCGCTGGACGCGACCAAGGTCCTGGCCACACCTCAGAACGATGTGCATTTATATGTGTGTGGCCCCGGCGGTTTTATGCAGCATGTGCTGGACACGGCCAAGGCCAAAGGTTGGCAGGAGCAATGCCTGCATCGCGAGTACTTCGCCGCCAACCCTGTCGACACTGGCGCCGACGGCAGTTTCTCGATCAAGGTCGCCAGCAGCGGCCAGGTCTTCGAGGTGCCGGCCGACAAGAGCGTGGTGCAGGTGCTGCAAAACCAGGGCATCGAGATCGCCATTTCCTGCGAACAGGGCATCTGTGGCACCTGCCTGACGCGGGTGCTGGAGGGCGTGCCGGAACACCGTGACCTGTTCCTCACCGAGGATGAACAGGCCTGCAATGACCAGTTCACCCCTTGCTGCTCGCGCTCGAAAACGCCGCTGCTGGTGCTGGACATCTGAAAGAATCGCGCCTATTCCGAGCGGAGAATGACCTTCATCCGCTCTTCAGCCGTCGCCGAGCCGAAGATCTCGGCATAGCGTAGCGTGGCGTTGGCGTGCTCACGCATGATCGCTTCGGCACGCGCGCCCTGGCGGTTGACCAAGGCATCGAACACCGAATGGTGTTGCATGTGGGCGTAGTTGAAGCGTCGGTATTCCCGGACCATGTCGTTACGGTCCACTGCCAGGGCTGTTACCGAAGCGAAGGGCAAGTGGTCGTTGCGCGCCAGGGCGTCGGCGATCGCCGGGTTGTGGCTGCCTTCGACAATCACTTCGTGAAAACGCATGTTGAGGTCGTGATAGACCTCCAGGTCCTCGATGGTCACAAACCCCTTGTCGAACAGCTGATCACCTTGCATCAGGCACTGTTCAAGGGTTGCCCGGGCCTCGTCCGATAGCCCGCGCTCGGCGGTCTGGCGCGCCGCCAGGCCTTCGAGCACACCTCGCACTTCAACCGCACCGGCAATGTCATCGGGGCTGACCGAACGCACCTGAAACCCGCGCCCGCCAAAGCGCACCAGCAAGCCTTCCTGCTCCAGCGTGCGGAACGCCATGCGCACTGGCATTCGCGAGACACCAAACAACTCTGCTGTGGGAATTTCCATCAAGCGCTCGCCAGCCGCCAGTTCGCCCGAGGCGATCATCTTGCGCAACGCGACCAGCACCGTTTGACCGGGCTTACTCATCCAGGCAACTTCCAGAAAGGTGGGTCTGCATAGTAACGCAAGTCAGTGACGCCAGGATTGGGCTGGCTACAACAAAGGCCTCGGGGTTAACCTAAGCCTTGATACGCCGGGTTTTCAATCAGCAGTGCCATGCCCTGCCCGCCACCGACACACGCGGCGGCGATGCCATAACGCAGATTGCCCTCGCGCAGTTGCCTGGCCAGGGTCAGCACCAGGCGCAAACCCGTGGCGGCCAAAGGATGCCCCAAAGCAATCGAGCCGCCCCGCCGGTTGAGCCGGTCACCGTCCAGTTCAAGCGCCTGGGCCACAGCCAATACCTGAGCGGCCTGGGCCTCATTGATTTCCAGCAAGCCGATTTCACCAAGGGACAGCCCGCTGCGTTGCAACAGCAACTGGATGGCTGGCGCCGGCCCTATGCCCATGAATTCCGGTGCCACGCCCACCACGGCACTGGCCAGCAAATGGGCCAATACCGGACGCCGGGCGGCAGACGCTCGCCCCACCAGCGCGGCCGCCGCGCCATCGACCACCGCGCAACTGTTGCCGGCCGTTTGCACACCGCCGGCATGCACCGCTCGCAATCGGCGCAAGGCGTCCAGATCGGTGGGTCGCGGATGACTGTCGCAAGTCACGCGGTCTACGCCCCGTGGCAACTGGATACTGCGAGGCTGATAGCCAGGCAGTTCAAAGCGCTCATTGCCGAGCGCCACCAGCTCCGGTTCAAACCAGCCCTCGGCTTGCGCCTGCAACGCCAGTTGATGGCTGTCGAGAGCGTAACGATCCACCTCTTCGCGGCTCAGGCCGTGCCGCCGGGCGAGGTTGTCGGCGGTGGTGATCATGTCTACACCCGGGGCCGGGTCGTAGAGGGCTTCCCAGAGAAAGTCCTTGAATTCCACGCCCGCACCAAGCCGGAAACCACCTCGGTGGGTGTAGGCGGCAATCGGGTTGCGCGACATGGATTCGGCTGCCACGCACAGCGCCAACTGCACGCCGTCATCCAGCTGCCTGGCGGCCTGCCGCAAGAGTTCGAAACCGGTGGCGCAGATGCGCTGCACACCCAGTGCCGGAGTCTCTTGCGGCACGCCACTATAAAGGCTGATATGCCGAGGCAGCAGGTAAGCATCGAAACTGGCCTGAGCCATGGAGCCGGCCAATACGCTATCGACCAAAGACGGATCGATAGCGGCGCGGGCAAGCACCTCGCGTCCGACCTTGATCCCCAGGTCGATCGGCGAAACTTGGGCCAAGGCCCCGCCGAGATCGACCCAAGGCGTGCGCAGTGCTTCGAAAATGGCCACATCGCCAAAGTTCGAATACTGCCCAGCCCCACTCATGGCAGAGGTCCGGCACGCAAGATGGAAGCTTCTTCGCCGCGATACAGCGCCTCGACCTTGTCGGCACGCCACTGCAACACCGCACGCTGGTTGATCGAGCCCTTGTCGGTGATTTCACCACGGTCGATGGAAGCAGGTTCGTCGAGCAGCGCGATCCATTCCAGGCGGCTGGCATTACCGGTGGCGTCGCGGTTGAGCCGTTGCAGCCAATCGCCGAACCATTCTTGCACCGGCGCGCTGGCCAGGACTTCGGCATCGCTGGCGTGCGCACTCAAACCGGCCAGACGTCGGCATTCGTAAAGACGGGGAAAGACCAGCGCACCCAGGCACTCGCGGTCCGGCGCGGCCACCACCAGGTCCTGAACATAGGGCGAGCCTTCGAGCACTGCGCGGTTGCGCAACGGGCCGACGCTGACAAACACGCCGGAGCTCAGTTTGAAGTCCTCGGCGATGCGCCCGTCGAACATCAACCCCAGTTGCGGATCGCGGGCGTCGGCCAGTTTCAATGCGTCGCCGGAACAGTAAAAGCCCTGCTCGTCGAACACTTCGGCGGTCTGCTGCGGCGCGCGCCAGTAACCCGGCATGATGTGCGGCCCGCGAAAACGTCCCTCCAGCTTGCCGTCCACCGGCACCAACCGCACTTCGCATCCGGGTGCTGGCAGGCCGATGTAGCCGGCCATGGACAATGGCCCGGTGGTGAACGTGCAGGACGGTGCCGCCTCGGTCATGCCGAGCCCGGCCATCATGCGAATGCGTTCTCCACAATGCTGTTCGGCAACCCGGTCCAGGCGATCCCAAACGCGTTGGGACAAACCGGCGGCGGCGAAAAAGAACAGTTTCATGCGCGAGAAAAAACGTTCGCGCAACTCGCCGTCCTGCTCCAGCGCATTGACCAGTTCTTCCCAACCCTTGGGTACGGTGAGGTACGCGGTGGGCGATATTTCCTTGAGGTTGCGCAGTGTTTCAGCAAACCCCTGGACGTTCGGCTTGCCGTCGTCCAGGTAAAAAGTGCCGCCGTTGTACAGCACGATCCCGACGTTGTGGCTGCCGCCGAAGGTGTGATTCCACGGCAGCCAGTCCACCAGCACCGGAGGTTCTTCGCCGAACACCGGGAAGGTCTGCAACAGCATTTGCTGGTTGGCGCAGAGCATGCGCTGGGTGGTGATCACTGCCTTGGGCAACTTGGTGGAGCCTGAGGTAAACAGGAACTTGGCGATGCTGTCCGGCCCGGTAGCCGTGAAAGCGCAATCGGCCTCGGCACTGCCGGGTTGCTCCAGCAGACTGGCAAAGCTCGCCTGATTGCGCCCAGGAATTTGACCGCGCACGGTGATCAGCGGCGTTTCGGTCGGCAGCACCGCATCGATCGCCCGCTGATAGACTGCGGCGTCGCTGACGAACACCAGGCCCGGTTGCAGCAGATTGCAGACATGCCGCAGCTTGGCGAAATCCTGGGACAACAATGAATAGGCAGGAGAAACCGGGCAGTAAGGAATCCCGGCATACATCGCACCCAAGGCAATCTGTAAATGCTCGATGTCGTTGCCCGAGAGGATCGCCAGCGGTCGTTCCGCCGAAAGCCCATAACTGAGCAGGCGTTGGGCAATGGCGCGGACGCTGGTCAGCATCTCGGCGTAACTCACCCGGCGCCAGTCGCCGCCGTTCTGGCGAGCCGCGATAAAGGTCTGTTGCGGGCGCACATGGGCCCAATGCACCAGGCGATCCAGCAAACGTACAGGCAACTTGGCCAAGGGTTCCAGGGAGCGCATATGCAGGATGCCCTGCTCTTCGCTGACCTCGACCGCAGGATTGCCGATGGACACTTGGCGATAGCGCGGCGCATTGGCTTCGGTCTGGGGTGGCGATCTGAATTCGGAACTCACGTGCTTGCTCTCCATCAAGGCATACCACCGGCTCGCACAAATGCGTGGCTGCAGCCTCTTTATTGTTATGTCTGCCTGCACGCGGGCGGCAATCACTCTCAAGTGTTTGTCGCCCGACGGTGCGGCGGATGCTCAGATCGGGTAGTGCCGCGGGCCGTTCTGCAAGGTCACCCAGCGTAACTGGGTGAAATGCTCGATAGACGCCTTGCCGCCAAAACTGCCATAGCCGCTGGACTTGACCCCGCCGAAGGGCATCTGCGCTTCGTCGTGCACGGTCGGACCGTTGATATGGCAAATGCCCGACTCGACCCGCTGGGCGAGGGCCAGAGCACGACCAGTGTCGCGACTGAAGATCGCCGCCGACAAGCCGAACTCGGAATCGTTGGCCAGGCGCAACAATTCTTCATCGCCCTCGCCACGCAACACCACCGCCACCGGGCCGAAGGACTCTACGCGGTACAAGCGCATGCCGTCAGTGACACCGTCGAGCAAGGTCGGCTGCAGAATACTGCCCGCAAGCTGACCACCCGTGACCAGGGTTGCGCCCTTGTCGAGGGCATCGTCGATCAACAGTTTGATGCGTTCACCGGCGCTGCTGTCCACCAGTGAACCGAGCACCGAACCTTCGGCGTTGGGGTTGCCGGCGGGCAAGGTAGCGATCTTCGCCGCGAGTTTGGCGACAAAGGCATCGGCCACTTTGGCATCGACGATCAGGCGCTCGGTGGACATGCAGATCTGCCCCTGATTAAAGAAGGCGCCGAAGGCCGCAGCCTCCACCGCTGCGTCCAGGTCGGCATCCTCCAACACCAGGAACGGCGCCTTGCCGCCCAGTTCCAGCAACGCCGGTTTGAGATGACGCGCCGACAGCTCACCGACGATGCGCCCGACATGGGTCGAGCCGGTGAAGTTGACCCGACGCACCGCCGGGTTGGCGATCAGCCGCTCGACAATCGCCGCGGCATCCTGGGGCGCGTTGCTGATGACGTTGACTACGCCGTCCCCGAGGCCTGCATCCTGCAACACTTGGCCAATCAATCGGTGCACCGCCGGGCTCAGTTCCGACGCCTTGAGCACCACGGTGTTGCCGCAGGCCAACGGCATGGCGATGGCGCGGGTGGCGAGGATCACCGGAGCGTTCCACGGCGCGATGCCCAACACCACGCCGCACGGTTGCCGCAGGGCCATGGCGAAGCTGCCGGGCACATCAGAGGGAATGACTTCGCCGGTGATCTGGGTGGTCATGCACGCCGCTTCACGCAGCATGTTCGACGCCAGCTGCACATTGAAGCCGTACCAGTTGGCCATGGCGCCGGTCTCGCCGGCTGCCGCAATGAATTCCGCGCTGCGGGCCTGCAACTGTTCGGCCGCACGCAGCAACCGGGTGCGTCGTTCATTGGGGGCCAGGGCCGCCCAGGCGGGGAATGCCGCTTTGGCCGCGGCGACCGCAGCATCGGCATCTTCCAGAGTGGCGGCGGCAACCCGCGACACGATTTCGCCGGTCACCGGATTACGCCGTTCGAAGGTTCGTCCGTCTCGGGCGGGGCACGACTGGCCGCCGATCAGCAGGGGCACGTCCAGCATGGTGATTCCTCTTTATTGTCTTTATCGGGAATACGTTCGAGGGGCTCACAGTAGCGCCTGGGCGCCGGGGCAAACAGCTGGCAGACGCTCGATCGCCCGGCCAGCTCGCCCTGATTCAATGCCGGGTTTCAGCGTTTGTAAGCCTGCAGACCGGGCTTGATGCTCTTGTCGTCGAGGAACTGCTTCATGCCCTGCTCGCGGCCACCTTCGGTGTCCAGCAGGCGCGACTGATCGAGCTTGGCGTAGAGGTAATCTTCGTTCTGCTCCCAGGTCAGTTCACGGCAACGCTTGAAGCCGTGCTTGGCCGCCCGCAGCACCACCGGGTTTTTCTCCAGCAGGTTACGCGCCAGCTCTATCGTCACTTCACGCAGTTGCGCCAAGGGTACGCTTTCGTTGACCAGGCCCATCTCGGCGGCTTTCTGCCCGCCGAAGGTTTTGCCGGTCATGATGTAGTACAGCGACTGGCGATGGCCCACGGTGTCGGCCATGGCTTTGCTCACCAGGTTGCCTGGCGGGATGCCCCAGTTGATTTCCGAGAGGCCAAAGGTCGCTTCATCGGCGCAGATCGCCAGGTCGCAGGCCACCAGCGGGCTGAAACCTCCACCGAAGCACCAACCGTTGACCATGGCAATGGTTGGCTTGGCGTACATGCGCAGCAGTTTCCATTGCCACTGAGAGGCTTCGCGGCGAATTTTTTCCTGCAGGATTTCCGGGCCGGCGTCGACTTCGCGGAAGTATTCCTTGAGGTCCATGCCGGCGGTCCAGGCTTCGCCCGCACCGGTCAGCACCAGTACGCCGGCGTCCGGATCCTGCTCCAGGGTTTCCAGAACATCGATCATCTCGCGGTTCAGGGTCGGGCTCATGGCATTGCGTTTTTCCGGGCGATTGAGGATGACCCAGGCAATGCCTTCCTCGATTTCCACTTTGACGGTTGTCCAGCGACCTTCGTAATTGCTCATGGCGTTGCTCTCTTGTTCTTGGCTTGACGATGGGTAAAAACTAAACTCCAATAATAGTTATGTCAATTAACTATTAATCAAATTAACCGAATATTTTTTGTCCCGAAAACAAGCGCAACGCCCAGAGATCTGAAAGAGGTCATGGCTATCCCCGGCCAATCTCGGCAAACTAGATAGTCTTCTTAACCGCCAGCCTGAGGATTCACCCTGCAATGGCCAAGTCTTCCAAGATTGCCGCCGCCCCCGAGGCCCCTGCCGACAGCGCCGAAACCCAGGCGCCGCTGGATTCCGCCCTGGACGATCTGATCGGTTACGCCATGCGCCGAGCGCAGCTGAAACTGTTCCAGAACCTCATTGGCCGGCTCTCGGCCCATGACTTGCGACCGGCGCAGTTCTCGGCCCTGGCGATCATCGACCAGAATCCCGGGCTGATGCAGGCCGACCTGGCCAAGGCTTTGACCATCGAGCCGCCGCAAGTGGTGCCGCTGCTGAACAAACTGGAAAGCCGGGCACTGGCGGTGCGGGTGCGCTGCAAACCGGACAAGCGCTCCTACGGGATTTTTCTCAGCAAGACCGGCGAGGCCCTGCTCAAGGAACTGAAACTGATCGCAGCCGAGAGCGACCTGGATGCAACGTCCAACCTCGACAGCCAGGAACGCGAAGAACTGCTCAGGCTGCTGAAGAAGGTC
Source organism: Pseudomonas sp. GM102 (assembly GCF_000282555.1). Classification (NCBI taxonomy): domain Bacteria; kingdom Pseudomonadati; phylum Pseudomonadota; class Gammaproteobacteria; order Pseudomonadales; family Pseudomonadaceae; genus Pseudomonas; species Pseudomonas sp. GM102. The sequence goes on from NZ_AKJB01000012.1 coordinate 153,592, forward strand.
TACCAGGCCTAAAACGCCAACGCCGGCGCGTTCCTGGGGAACGGCCGGTTTCGTGGCAGGTAAAATGACTTACCAGATCGGCACGGTGTAGAGCACCAGAAAGCGGGTCTGGTTTTCATCGCGAAACGCTGCGCCAGCGGGGAAATCATTGCGATAGATCGACTTGCGCGCCATCAACCCGACGTTCTTCAGCGGGCCACTCTGGATGACATACCCCAGTTCCATCTGGAACTCTCGCTCCTTGCGATCGTCGGCATTCAACGCCGTCAGCTCGATATGGTCACCGCGCACATAACGTAGCCGGCTCTTCAGCCCGGGCACCCCGACGGCGGCAAAGTCATAGTCGTACATCGCCTGCCAGGTCCGCTCCTTGGCATTGAGGAAGTCCGAACTCATGGTCAGCTCACTCATGCCCATCAACTCGGTGCCCGACACATAAGGCGTCGCCGTCTCGCCACTGGCGTGCATATAGCCCAGGCTCAAGCGATGACCGCCAAAGCGATAGCCGAACAGCGCCGACAGGTTTTGGTTATCCACCTTGCCGGCCTTGGCGCTGCCATCTTCGTCACTGAAAAAACTGCGCAGGTCGGTGGTCAGCGTGCCCTCGCCCACCTGCAGATTGTGCAGCAAGGCCAGGGTGTTCTGCTGGTACAGGTCCGCCACTTCGGCGTGATAGGCACGCAGACTGAGGTCCTTGTTCACCTGATAATCGCCGCCGACATAGGCCATGTGCGATGAAGTGGCCGCGCCATTGAAACGCCGGTTCGGCGAGGCGATGCTCATCGGCTGGTAGTCGGTGGAATCACGCTTGTTGATGCGATCGATGTAGCCGGTATTGAGGGTCAGTCCGTCGATGTCCTTGGAACTGAGGGTGGTGCCGCGAAAAGTCTGCGGCAGTAGTCGCGACGGGCTGGCGAAAGCGAACGGCAGGAAGATCGACACATCACCGGTCTTCACCGTGGTCTGGGCAAAACGCATCTTGGCGGTCATGGCCAGGCGCGAATATTCGTCCGCCGCGCGCTTGTCGCTGCTGGACACCGGCAGCAACTCGGTGCCGCTACGGTCAGGTGACGAGTCCAGCTTGACCCCCATCAGCCCGCGGGCATCCAGGCCGAAGCCGACAGTCCCCGGGGTAAAGCCCGACTCCACATTCATGATGAAACCCTGAGCCCATTCCCTGGCCGCGGTTTTCGCCCCGTCATCCTTGTAGTCGCGATCCAGGTAGTAATTGCGCAAGGTCAAGGTGCCGTGGCTGTCGTCGATGAAGCCTTCGGCCAGCGCCGGGGTGGCAATCACACTCAAGCCCAACAGGACCAGGCAAGGTGCGCGAACAGGTAAGGCTGAAGTCGCCGCAAGGGCGTTCCAAGGGAGCTTTGGCATGTTCGATGTCCACTTATTGTTGTTGTTTTTTGAACGGGATCGCCAAGGTTGCCCCTGGGATCTCAGGCCAGAGAATGGAAACAGCTGAGGACGGCGTCAATCCATAATGGCCGATAAACGAACATTAATATTATTATCTATTTTTTAGATCCATCTTAGCCGGCACGCCATAACATTGATTTAAATGGAATTAATGACATTTTCCACCGAATATCCACGACCGTTCATTTTTTAGTTATCTTTGTTAATCTTAATTCCAGCCTATCGTCGCTTGAGGCGAGCAGGCTCGCGTTCACCCGTCAGCACACCCACAAAAACAATAAATGAGGTTCGCCATGGACACCCCATCACGTCGTACGACGCTGACCATCGCCCTGTGTTTTATCGTTGCACTGATTGAAGGCTTCGACCTGCAAGCTGCCGGCACTGCCGCCGCGGGCCTGCGCCAGACCTTTGCCCTGGACCCGAAAATGATGGGCTGGGTGTTCAGTGCCGGCATCATCGGCTTGCTGCCGGGCGCCTTCTTCGGCGGCTGGATTGCCGATCGCATCGGTCGCAAGAAAATCCTCATCGGCGCCGTGCTGCTGTTCGGCGTGTTCTCGCTCAGCACTGCCTACGTCGGCACGTTCTCCAGCCTGCTGCTGGCGCGTTTCATGACCGGCCTGGGTCTGGGCGCCGCCCTGCCCAACCTGATCGCCCTGTGTGCTGAAGCCGTGGGTGAGCAACGTCGTGGAACTGCGATCAGCATCATGTATGCCGGCGTGCCGTTGGGTGGAGCACTGGCGGCGGTGGTCGCCATGCTGTTCACCGATCATTGGCAGGCGACCTTCATCATCGGCGGTCTCGCACCGCTGCTGGTGGTGCCGCTGATGATCCTTTTGCTGCCCGAATCCAGCGCCTTTCGCCAGCAACAAGGCACCGTCAATGTGGCGCGCGCTTCAACCGGCCAGGCACTGTTCGGCGAAGGCCGGGCTCGCGTCACCCTGGCGTTATGGCTGAGTTACTTCTTCACCCTGACCGTGATGTATATGTTGCTCAACTGGCTGCCGTCACTGCTGCTGGAACAGGGATTCAGCAAACCCCAGGCGGGCCTGGTGCAGATGCTGTTCAATATCGGCGGAGCCCTCGGTTCCTTGCTCGGCGGGCTGCTGCTGGATCGCTGCAACGGCATCAAGGTGGTGCTGTTTGTCTACGCCGGGTTGCTGGCGGCGCTGGCCGGAGTCGGCCTGTCGGTGGGCATTGTCCCAATGGGCATCGCAGGGTTTGCCGCGGGGTTGTTTGTGATGGCTGCGCAACTGGTGCTTTACGCCCTGGCACCGCCGTCGTACCCGACCTCGGTGCGTGCCACCGGCGTCGGCGCGGCCGTGGCCATCGGTCGCTTGGGGTCAGTCGCCGGACCCTTGGCCGCTGGGCAGATTCTGGCGGCCGGAGCTGGCACCACCGGGGTATTGCTGGCGACCTCCCCCGGGTTGGTGATTGCAGCACTGACCATCATCAGCGTGATTGCCCGTTCGGCCCCACTGACCGAGCCCGGACTCAGAACGGCGAATCCGGTCGCGGACAAACCCTGACCACGCCGCACTCTTTGTAGCAGCTGCCGAAGGCAGCGTTCACCTGTAGCAGCTGTCGAGCCTGCGAGGCAGCGTTCGGCTGCTACGGCTGGCGCGCATTCACCGGCGGTACGCGTTGCCGCCAGGGCTGGGCTTGCTCCAGTTGCGCGGCCAGGGCCAGCAAGGTCGTCTCCTCGCCAAAACGGCCGGCGAAGTGGGCGCCCATGGGCAAGCCTTGCGCACTCCAGTGAAGCGGCACCGACATCGCCGGCTGCCCACTGGCATTGAACAACGCGGTAAAAGGCGAGTAACTGTGGAAGCGCTCGATCAATTCATCGAGGCTCAAGCTGTCGTCCTGCAGATCCAGTTCGCCGATCAGTACCGGTTCACGGGTCAGGGTCGGGCTGAGGATCAGGTCGTAATCGCGCATGAACAGCGCCAGCTGCCGACCCAGGGCATGGATCCACTCCACCGCTGCTGCGTATTGCGCACCGCTGACTCCGCCCTTGTCGCGCAGAATGATGCGGGTGCGGGTTTCCAACTCTTCTGGCTGCACAGGCGCGCCACGCATTCGCCCCAACAGGTCGACATAATTTCGCGTACTGGCACCGATGATGGTGAACACCTGGTCGAGAAACTCAGGTAGCACCACCGGCAACCGGGCGGGTTCCACCCGATGCCCCAGCGACTCACACAGGCTCGCGGCCTGACGCACCGCCTCCAGGCTTTGCGTGGAAGTCGGCCAGGGCCCCAGTTGCTCCACCAGCGCGATACGCAATGGCCGCGGCGCCTGTTGCAAAGCCGTCACATAAGGTTGCGCCGGCAGCGGTGCCGCATAGGGTGCGCCCAAGTCGATCCCCCCCGTGGCGTCGAGCAACGCCGCGCTGTCGCGCACCGACAAGGTGATGCAGTGATTGGTGCCCATGCCGGCCCACCCCTCGCCCACCATCGGCCCGGAGGGCAGCAAGCCGCGGCTGGGTTTTAGGCCGAAGACCCCGCAGCAGGACGCCGGCACCCGCAACGAACCACCGCCGTCATTGCCATGGGCAAAAGGCACCACCCGCGCCGCCACCAGGGCCGCCGCTCCGCCGCTGGAGCCGCCGGCGCTGCGTTGGGTATTCCATGGGTTGCGAGTGGCACCAAAGCGTGTCGACTCGGTGGAATAGGACGTCCCGAATTCCGGTGCCGTGCTGGTGCCGATGATCAGGCAACCGGCGCGACGCAAGCGAGTGACAACCTCGGACTCAAAATCGGCGCGTGCCCCGCCCAGCGCCAATGATCCGTTAGTCATCGCCGCCCCCTGCACCGGTGAAAACAGATCCTTGATCAAGGTCGGCACACCGGCGAACAGTCCCTCCCGCCCTCCGGGCTCAAGCGCCGCCTCACGGGCCTTGTCGTAGAGCCGCTCCGCCACTGCATTGAGTTGAGGCTCAACCCGCTCCAGTCGTTCGATCACCGCGTCGAGCAGTTCCACGGGCTGCACTTCGCCACGCCTGACCCACGCGGCCAAGCCAGTGGCGTCTTCCTTGTCCAACAGCTGCTGGATGTCTTGCATGCTTGATACTCCGGATCTATTTCAATGACGAATGGGTGAAAGGCTCGGGAGAGTTCGATTGGTGACGCAACAACCCAACGATCCCCCAAAACAACGCGGCAGCGAGGCTGGCAAAGGCCAGCCACTCGATGGCATGGCGCAAGTCCCCGGCAAACGCGCTCAGCACAGCTACCACCAAGGGACTGACGAACTGACCGAAATACAGGCAGGCGGTAAAGCCGCCCAAGCCCCGGCCACGGGTTCGGACACTCAGGGCCTCCATCACCGGCGCCATGACATTGGGCACCAGCAGTCCCGCGCCCAAGCCATGGATCAGCACTGCCAGCAACACCTCGTTGTAGCTTTGCCCGCGCATCAGCAACCACAGCCCGAGCGCCAGCAACAGCAGCAACACCGCATTGGTGCCGGCGATCCCCAGGCGCCGACGCAGCAGCGGCCAGGCCAGGGAACCGCCCAGGGTGGCCAGCAGGCTCAGGCCGGCGGACAGGCCAATCAGGGTGCTGGATGTCACGCCAAGACCGACCAGCAAAATGGGCGCCTGCACCGGCACTACGAAGCTCAGCACCATACCGCCGAGGATCAGCAGATAACCCAGCATCAGCGGCAGGATCGCCACCCGCTCCGGTCCCTGCGCCTCAACGCATGGCTGAGCACGAACCGGTTCCCAGAGCACCTTCATCATTGCAGGCACTAACAGCAGCGGCAGCAGATAGAGGAGGAACGGCAAGCGCCAGGAGTGCTCGCCCAAAGCACCGCCCAGGACGAAGAACAGCGCGCCGACCAGGCCGATGGTGACTACTTGGCGATTGATGTAGCGCAGTCGCTCTTCGCCCTGCCAATAGTCGGCGATCAAGGTCGCGCAACACGTCATCACCGCCGCTTCGGCCACCCCGAACAGCAGGCGCACGGCGACGATGGACAACAGATCTCCGAGCAGTGCCGGTACCGCGCCGAGCACCGCATAAAGCAAGGTGGCGATCACCAGCAGCGCCTTGCGCCCCACTCGATCGGCGAGCCAGCCGGCCAGCGGCGCGCACAAGGCAATCGCCAGCGCCGGCCCGGTCACCGCCAATGGCACCAGCAGATCAGCCCGAGGATTGAGCGGTCCGAACTCGGCACCGAGTTTGGGCAGGATCGGCGCGATCATCACCGCTCCCATGATGGTCAAGCTGCTGCCCAACATCAGCACCAGCCCTTCACGGCGTCCCGTGGCCTGACGCGCGACAGGCATCGCCAGGGTCGAAGCAGAATGCACAGAAGTCATGGTCCGGCCCTCAGAAGCTTTGGGAAACGCGCAAGGCGACGGTGTAGCCTTCGGCGCGGTTGCGCGCGCCTTGCTCTTTGTAAAGATGCAGCCAGACTGGCGGCAGCCCCGGTTTGAAGTAACTCACCGCCGGGCCCACGGCCAGCACCCGGGCACGATTGCCGCTGGTCAAGGCGGGAGCGTCGTCATCCGTGAATTGGCGGTAGTAGTACCCGCCGATGCCTGCGGTCCAGGGGCCAAAGTGCTGTCCCACGGCGAACTCATGACGGTACTCCACGCCGCTTTTGTAGTCGGTGTCCGGGTTGCGCGTGTTGACGTCCACCTCGAAGCTCGACGACACCTCGAAGCCGGTGTCGCTGATGTAGGTCGCGTTGACGATGGGGGAAAAAGTCCAGTGATTGAGCCCGGGGGAAATCAGCCGGTTCTTGTCGTAGTCGCCGGTGGGGGCCTGGATCTGAAACTGGGCGTTGATGAACAGGTTGGGCGACAGGGTCCACTGCAGGATCAGCGGGAGGAATTGCACATCGGCCAGACGGAACGGATCGGCCTCAAGCTTCAACGGACCGCCCGGCGTCGGCACCTCCAGGGAAGCGTCCATCTTGAAAAAGGGCACAACCGTGCCAAAGCCGTACTTGGCGCCCAGAACGCTGTAGTCCGTCATGCGCATGTAGGCCAGGCCGATCGACAGTACGTCAAGGGAGAAGTTGTTGTCGGAGGAACGCCCGTGGCGGTCCTTCTGCACATTGGCCGAATAAAAGGCTGTGCGCAGGCCCAGAGTGCCGAACGGCGTGGCCGGCGGCATCATCCCTGCGCCGAAGTCATAGACCCCTACAGCGGTGGTCGGCGCCCCGTTTTCAGTAGCCTGTGCTGCGGTGCATAGGCTGAACAGACCCAGGGTGACCAAGGTGACGCGACTGACGTTTGATTTGTTGTTGTTGTAAATCATCGAATGCCCCTCCCAACCAAATGGTGTGGGCCATCCTAGTAACGACCCCGGGAGGCGGGTTATCCGATTTCAGCACAGTTAATGGCGACGCAAGGTCTGCGATGGCGTCTCACCGAACAAGGTACGGTAATCACTGGCAAAGCGACTCAGGTGCCAGAACCCCCAACGTGCCGCCACCTGTTGCACTCCGTGCTCATCAATGCTGTCTCGCAGTTCGCGGCGCACCGCATTGAGGCGCAATGCCCTCAAATACGCCACCGGATTAATGCCCAGGGTTTCCTGGAAACAGTACTGAAGTTTGCGTCGGCTGGCGCCGATGTGATTGCACAGATCAAGGATCGACAATGGCTCGTCCAGATGCCCCAACACGTATTCTCTGGCGCGATCGACCATGCGTTTGCGCGCCGTCGGGCTCAGGGGCGGTGCCTGGTCCGGCGCGACTAACTCCAGCAGTTGCACCATCACGGCGTCGCGGATGCCATGACGGATCGCCTCATAGCCCAGCAGGCTATCGTGCCCCTGATCGGCACTGGCCAACTCATCGAACAGTGCCGCCAGCTCTGCCTGCACCGAGGACATCCCCAAACGGTAACACTTGGGAAGATCGGTAATTCGAAACCGGGCGCCCTGGCGCTCCAGCACATGTTCAAGGGCCTGAACTTCAACCGCCACCCCCAAGAGATCCAGATGCTCGGGCGTGCGCAGATCGGGCAGGTGGTCACCATGGGCCACCAGCAGGCTCTGCTCATGAATCGGATGCCCCGCACAAAACACCGGCCCCTGTGAACTCAACGGCACGCTGAAGGTAATGGCCCCTTTCCAGGCGCTACCACTCTTGAGCATCGACTGATTAGAGCGGTCCCGCACCAGTTGCATCCAGCCTGCGCGAAACTCGATCAACTCGCCTTCGAAACGTCCTGGCGTCAGCTGGTCATAGCGTACCTGCCAGCCGCCCATGTTCTGTGCGTGCTGATCGATGTCATTGGTGCGATAGCGATGAATCACCGCGGTCATGTCCGGCGTGCCGGTAGCGACTTCCACGCCTGGATTATTGTTATTCATGGACCTGTCCTGTTGGGCACACAAGGCTTACAGACCGTTGAGCACGCAAGTTCCATTCCGCCGGACCGAGCAATGGCGCAATTGTGCCGAAAACGGCTACTCGCAACGACAGCACTCCATCCCGGCCCTTGCTCTTTACCGAGTGCTTCAGCCCTCCTTGACCCACTGCACAAGCACGCTCGCCTCAGGCTTTTTTGCGAAGACCTTCTGCGGCAGCAGCAGCCAGGCCAGTGCTGGCAGCAGGATCAAGGCACCGAGCATGTTCACCAGGAACATGAAGGCCAGCAGGATGCCCATGTCGGCCTGGAATTTGATCGGCGAGAAGGCCCAGGTTGATACTGCAACCGCCAGTGTCATGCCGGTCAGCAGAACCACTTTGCCGGTGAACAACAGCGCCTGGTAATAGGCCTGTGCCAGAGTGTCACCGGCACGCATTCGAGCCAGGATCACACTCAACACATAGAGCGCATAGTCGATGCCGATGCCCACGCCGAGCGCGATGACCGGCAGTGTCGCCACTTTTACTCCCATGCCCAGCCCCACCATCAGCGCCTCGCAAAGAATCGAGGTGAGCATCAGCGGCAGCATCGCGCAAAGGGTTGCACGCCAACTACGGAAAGTCAGCAGGCACAGCAGGCTGACCGCGCCGTAGACCCAGAACAGCATCTCGTGCATGGATTTTTTCACCACGATATTGGTCGCGGCTTCGATACCAGCGCTGCCGGCGGCCAGCATGAATTTGACCTCTGGCACCTGATGCACAGCGATGAAGGCCTCGCTCGCCTCCACCACCCGATTCAAGGTATCGGCCTTGTGATCGGACAGGTAAACGTACAGCGACAACATCGAACAGCCCTGATTGAACAGCTCCCGCGGTGCACGGGTTTGCACAGCGCCCAGCGCGCCGTCATTGGGGATCAGCTCATACCACTTGAAGTTGCCTTCGTTGTAACCGGCCGTGGCGATCTTACTCAGCGCTGCCATTGAAGTGGTCGACTCCACGCCAGGCAATTGCTCCAGTTGCCAGGCCAACGCGTCCACCGCAGACAGGCTGGCGTAGCGCGTGCACTGATCTTCCGGCGTCTTGATCATGATTACGAAAATATCCGAACTGGCCGCATAGTTTTGGGTCATGAACAGCGCGTCGCGGTTGTAGCGCGAGTCGGCGCGCAACTCCGGGGCGCCAGGATCGAGATCGCCGATCTTCAGGTTAAGGCTCACGGCAAAACCGAACGCTGCCAGCAGCAGGCCGCCCAGCATGGCGCCAATGGCCCAGCGCCGTTGGGTGAACAAATCGAGCACACGCCACAACGGATGCTTGATCTGTGCCTGCAACTCGGCGGTTTCCGAACTCAGGCTGCGTTGCGCCGCTGTCGGGCTGACACCGATGTAGCTGAGCAGGATCGGCAGCAGAATCAGGTTGGTGAAAATCAGCACCGCCACGCCGAGGCTGGCGGTGATCGCCAGGTCCTGAATCACCCGGATATTGATCAACAGCAACACGGCGAAGCCCACCGCATCGCAGAGCAACGCAGTCATGCCGGCGGCGAACAGTCGGCGAAAGGTATAACGCGCCGCCACTACCCGATGGGTGCCACGACCGACGTCCTGCATGATGCCATTCATCTTCTGCGCGCCATGGCTCATGCCGATGGCGAACACCAGAAACGGCACCAGCGCCGAGTACGGGTCCAGCTCGTACCCAAGCGTCGCAAGCAGGCCCATCTGCCAAAGCACGGCCACCAGCGAACAGGTCACCACCACCAGGGTGCTGCGCGCGCAACGGGTGTAACCGTAAAGCACCACCACGGTCACCAACACAGCCATCACGAAGAACAACAAGACCTGGGTCAGCCCCTCGATCAGGTCGCCGACGATCTTGGTGAAACCGGTGATGTGGATTCGCAGTTCATCGGTCTGGTACTTGTCCCGCAGCGCCTCCAGCTGCCGGGAGAACTCACCGTAATCCAGGGCTTTGCCAGTTTGCGGACTGATTTCCAGCAGCGGCACGAAGATCACGCTGGACTTGAAGTTACCGGCCACCAACTGACCGACCTCACCGGAGCGGGCGACGTTGGTCCGCACCTGCTCGATGCTGGTCGCCGAGCCATCGTAATCGTCGGGGATCACGGTGCCGCCATCGAGCCCCTCTTCGGTCACGGCGGTCCAGCGCGTGGTCGGGGTCCATAACGACTTCATGTAGGGGCGGTCGACACCCGGCAGCAGATAGAGCTCGTCGTTGAGCCTGGCCAGGGTGTCGAGGTAATCCTTGGTGAAGATGCTGCCCTGCTTGACCTCCACTGCGATCCGCAACGAGTTGCCCAGACCGCTCAACTCGCTGCGATTCTCCAGGAAGTTGGCGACATAGGGGTGCCCCGTAGGGATGGTCTTCTCATAGCTGGCGTTGATACCGATGCGCGTGGCTTGCCAACCGAGCACCAGCGTCACCAGCAGACACAGCAGGATCACCAGCGGCCTTTGGTTGAAGATCATTCGCTCGGCAAAGTTGCCCGACGCCTGGTCGAAGTCTTCCAGGCGGCCGATCACGGTTTGGGTTTTGTCGTCTTTCAAGTCTGACTCCTGTTGCACGGGCCATGGCCCGATAGCGCTACACCGTGAAGTTTCAAGGTTTGCCGGAGGCCCGCGGATCCTGATCAGTGGCCACGCCACTCAAACCGACGCTGGCCAGACTGCCGTCGGCTGTCTGTTGCACCGCAGCGACCGTCCCGCCGTTGCGGCTCTGGCGCTTGTCGAAGCTGCGACCCTGGTCATGACTGAACAAAAGTTCACCGCTCTGGCTGGCCAACAGCAGGCTGCCGTCACGCAGCTCGATGGCGGTCGCCAGTGTTGATTCGATGCCGGTGTCGAGGCGTCGCCAACTGCTGCCACGGTCCTCGGACCACCAGGCGTTGCCGCGCAATCCATAGGCAATCAACGCTCCTGCGCGGGTGCCGAGCAGGCCGAAGAAGCTGCCTTCATAAGGTGATTTCAGAGGCTGGAACGAATGCCCGGCATCGGTCGAACGCAACAACAGACCGCGCTCTCCTACCAGCAGCAAGTCGTTACCCGAAGCACGGATCGCATACAGGTTCAGGCCCTGCGGATTGTTCACATGCTGCATCCACGGCCGCCAGTTTCGCCCGCCGTCGTCGGTCCGATAGATCTGGTTATAGGCACCCACGATGTAGCCATGCAGGCGGTCACTGAAGTACAGGTCGAGAAACGGTTTATCCGGCCCGTCATCCAGCATCTGCCGTGCCTGCGCAAGGTGGCTGGCGCCGCCCGGCTGATCGGCATCGCGCTCCGCGGCCTGCACCGCCAGCGCGGCGGCACGCTCACCGTCGAGTTGCTTGTGCCAGGTTTCGCCACCGTCCTCGGTGTGCAATACCACCCCCAGATGACCGACCGCCCAGCCCTGCTCGGCATCGACGAATTGCACCGCGGTCAGGCTGACGCTGACCGGCACACGGGCCTGGCGCCAAGTCATTCCAGAGTCATCCGAGAGCAACACGATGCCGCGCTCGCCGACCGCCACCAGACGCTCGCCAGCCCGGGCCAACCCAAGCAATACCGCGCGCGCGGCCTTGGCGGTCGGCAGTGCCGGTTGCTGTAGCACAGCAAACGTCGCGGCCTGCGCAACCATGGACGTGCTCGCCAACAGACACAACGCCAGGGCGCAGGCACTCCATCGCAGACCGAAACTCGCAAAGATTTTTTCAACGTTCATGTCTTTATCCTGCCTGGAAAATCGCCAGCGACCGCGACGAGTTTTTCGCTCGTCACGGCGCTCCATGGTTCAACGCATGTTTTCGTTGGCCATGGCATCCGGTGTGTAAAAGGAAGCCGAAGGTTTTGCGATCGTCTGGTACTGGACCGCCAGATCGTTGCTCGAAGAGTTAAGGAAGTAGGCGCCGGTATCGAGGTTGTAGCTGCCCCACATGACTTGCGCAGTGAGCGCCGGCAGGTCCGGTGCCAACAGCGTCAGCGAATACATCTGCCGGCCCAGTTTGCCCTGGGCGTCATACCCGTCGACCATCAGGATCTGCCAGGAGTCCTCGTCGACGTAGTAGGTCCGATGCGGCACCACATGGCGCTTGCCGGATTTGAGCGTGGCCTCGACCACCCAGACCCGATGCTTCTCCCAGCGCACCAGATCAGGATTGAGGAAGTTCTGTTTGACCAGGTCGTCGCTCTTGGCCAGGCCGGCGCGATTATTGTTGTAAGGGACGATCAGTTCTTTCTTGCCCGCAAGCTTGAGGTCGTAGCGGTCGGTAGGCCCGAACAGCATGAACGCTTCGTCAAACAGACCGACGCCAGAGGTGACGAAGTCCGGGGTGTCATAGGCGATGTTCGGCGCTCGGCGTACCCGGCGCTGACCGACCAGATACTGCCAGGCTGCACGGTTGGCCGGGTCCATGTCCCAATGGGTCATCAGGCCTTCGCCGGCCTTGGATGACGGCAGTTCGGTCAGCAACTTGCCAATCTGGTACTTGCCGGCAAAACTTTCCAGGCTGCCGCTTTCGGAGTAGTAGGGAAACTGATAGCTGAACAGCGCTCGGGTCGCCTGGACCTTCTTGCCACCGGCGGTCATCAGCCAGGTATCAAAAGGTGCGCTGATGGTCTCGCCGCCCTGCCAGGACAACCGGTAGTTCCACAGCACCTGCGCGCCGTTGTCCGGGATCGGGAACGGGATACCGCCATAGGCGCTGCTGACTTTCTCGGTGTCCACATCCAGCGTGGCACGGGTGGCATTTTTGCCGGTGTTGTCATACACCCATTGCGGGGCCGCTGCCGAGCGATGGGTCGGGTATACGTCCAGGCGATAGTCCGGGTATTTCTTCAGCAGGAGCTTGGTGCCTTCGGCCAATCCGCTGGCGTACTGCTCCATGTTCGAGGCCTTGATCGAGTACAGCGGTTTCTCGCCGGCGAATGGATCGGCACGTTTGTCACCCGGCTTGTAGCCCGGCGCGACCTTGGTGTAGCCGCCATCCCAGGCCGGGATGCTGCCATCGGCATTGCCGGCGCGCTCGCCGCCAAGGGGCGTCAGTTCAGACTTCAAACGTGCAGCCTGTTCAGGCGACACCGCTGCCTGCGCCAGACTGATGCCGGCCAGGGCCAGGGTGAGGACGCAAGTGTTGAGAAAAGCGTTGTTCTGCATGGCGAATCCACCTTATTAGAATGAGGTTTTCACGTAGAGCGAAACGAAGTCACGGTCGGCCAGCGACTGCCCATAACTGAAATTGCCGTCCTCGCGCAGCCCGGCTTTCGGCGCACCGAAGAAGTTCACGTAGTTGAGGCCGACATCCCAGCGTTGCAAATACGTGGCCTTGAGCCCGACACTCCAGTCACCAGCATGGGTATTGCCGAAGCCCGACTTGTTGACGGCCGAAGAACGCCCGTCGAGCACCACGCCCATGCCGATTGGCACGGTCAGGTCGATCCCGTCGACAACCTGGAAGTACGCAGGCTCCATCAATACCCGCAACGCAGTGGCATCGCGGGTGGTGTTGGAATCCAGGGCCGCGGCGTTCTCGGTGACGCTCAGGGTTCGGTTCCAGGCCAGTTCGGCCAGCGCCGAACCGCCATCCCAGAAAGCGCCAGGCGATAACAGGTAAATCGCCGACAGGTTGGCGTGAGCGGTTTTACCTCGGGCAAACAGTGAGTCATCGCCGCCATCGGCCTCCATGCCTGGGGTCACCACTTGCAGGTTGCTCACCAGCGGCGCATTCCAGCGCACGGAGGTTTCACCGGCAAAGTTGAACGGCCCATAGGCGGTGGAGAAGCTGACGCCGGCAGTCTTGATATCTTCGGCGTAGACCTGACGATAAGAACTCAGGATCGGCAGCCCGGTGGCTGCCGCGGCTGCACCGTCGAGGTAGGCGTACAAGCCGATCGGGGCTTTGTCGTGATACTGCGCGGCGTAGAAACCCAGCTCCAGTTCGGTCCCGGTCGGTTTGAAGCGAATCTGCATGCCGCCCTGCCCCGAATTTCGTGGCTTCAAATCGCCGCCATTCACGGTGTCGTTGCCGAACACTTCGCGCAGGGAACCGCTGCCATAACCGATGGCATCGACATCGCTCAGGTAGCTGCCGGCGCCGGGCAGATTGGAACGTTCCCACTCAAACTGGTAGTAAGCGCCCACCGACAACTGCGGGTTGATCTGCAACTGCCCGGAGATCTGATTGACCGGGCGCAGGATCTCCTTGAACTGAGTCCCCGGCACGCTGAGCAACTTGACTACATCGGTCGGGCCTTGGGCATTGGCGATGCCGTTGCCACCGTAGAACAGGCTTTCACCGTAGATCAGGCTATGCCGGCCCAGACGCACCACGCCCTGGGAGTCGTCACCGAGGTCACCGCGCAGGAACACGAAGGCGTCGAGAATTTCCGCGTCACGACCGTGGAGCTCGCGGGTTTCGCTGAGGAAATGCGGCTGCTCGCTGCTGTCGGTGTCCTGGTTGTAGATATCGTCGTACCAGGCCGCGCCGCTCACACGCAGCCCATAGTTTTGCCGGCTGAGGTCCATTTCGGAGAACAGATCCAGGCGGTTGGAGACCAGGCCGCGGCTGAAGTTTTTATCGCCCTGACTCTGGATCGAGGGGTACAGGCCATTGGCGGTCGGTGCGTTGACCAATCGGCTGTCCTGACCTTGCAGACGCCAGGCCTGGCTGTACTTGATGGTGTTGTCCCAACGCAGTTTCCAGTCCGAATCCCCCAGGTCCATTTGCATGGCCTCGGCCCTTTCGATCATCACGCCTGCACTGCATAACGCCAGAAACAGGGTGCAATGCTTGAAACGAAAGCAACGTTTAACGTTGTCCATGGACGCTCCTCATTATTTTTATTTTTGGCATGGCTTTGCACGTGTGGCGCCAGCCAGGACGCTCAGTGAGCGGCTTGCGCCGCTGTCTACAGGTGTGCGTTTCAGATGTAGGTGGAGGCCAATCCGCCATCGACAGCCAGGTTGACGCCGTTGATCCAGCGCGATTCGTCGGCACACAGGAAAGCGATCACCGCCGCCACCTCATCGGCATAACCGGGGCGCTTCATGCGATGGGCATCGGCCTGGGTTCGTGCTTCACCGAGCATGCTCACGAAGTCGCCAAGGATGGGCGTGAAGACCGGGCCCGGCGCCACGCTGTTCATGCGCACTGAATGTTCGAGAAACCAGGGCTGGGCCTGCAGGTAATTCCAGACGATCAAGGCTTCCTTGAAATACTGGTAGCAGGTCGTGTCCGGTACCGGGTGCTCGGCCAGCCAGGCTTGCGCGGCGGCGAAACCTTCGATGCGCGCCAGCGCCTTGTGCAACTCCAGGCGTAATGGCCACTCGGCGCCGAGGATCGAGGCGATATTGACGATGCTGCCGCCAGCGGTGATGCGCGGCAGCAATGCCTGACTCAGGTGACGCAACCCCAGGTAGTTGACCTTCGCCAGCAGTTGCGGGTTTGCGGTGCCCGGCACCCCGGCGATATTGCACAGGCTGTCGATTCGCGCCGGCAGCTGCGGAAGGAGCCGGTCGATGTTCTCGGCGCTGCTCAGATCACCCTGAACAAAACCGTCCAGGGTCATGTGCGGGGCCTTCAGATCGACGCCAATCACGTGGGCGCCGTGGGCGCGCAGCAGGCTTGCAGTAGCGGCGCCGATACCCGAGGAGACCCCGGTCACCAGCACAATCTTGTTGTCGAGTTTCATGTTGAGTCCTCTTATTATTTTTG
Organism: Pseudomonas sp. GM102; assembly: GCF_000282555.1. NCBI lineage: Bacteria > Pseudomonadati > Pseudomonadota > Gammaproteobacteria > Pseudomonadales > Pseudomonadaceae > Pseudomonas > Pseudomonas sp. GM102. The sequence continues at coordinate 169,064 of NZ_AKJB01000012.1, forward strand.
TGTACTCGCCCGACCTCGTCGGCCTGGTCCTGTCCGTCAGAACGGGTAGCGTGGCGCCTTATCCTTGACCGTCACCCATTGCCATTGGGTGTATTCGTCCCAGTCGGCCGGGCCGCCAACGCTGCCGCCATTTCCCGAGCTGCCGCGCCCACCGAACGGGTTGATGCACTCGTCGGCCACCGTCTGATCGTTGATGTGCAGCAGACCGCAATTGAGTTGCTCGCCAATCGCCATCGCGTGCCCGACCGAAGGCGAAATGATCCCCGCGGACAAGCCATACTCGGTGCGGTTGGCCAGATCGATGGCCTCATCGTCGCTGGCAAAACTCACCACCGTGGCCACCGGGCCGAAGATCTCCTCGTCGAATGCGCGCATGCCCGGGCGCACGCCGGAAAGCACCGTGGGTTGATAGAACAGCTGTTCAAACTCGCCGCCGGCTTGCAGTTTTGCCCCGGCAGTCACACTCTCCGTGACGATTTCATGCACGCGTTGCAACTGTCGTTTGTTGATCAAAGGCCCCAATACCGCCTCGCCACGAGCGGCATTGCCGACCGTGATAGCCCGGGCTTTTTCTGCCAGCCGGCGGACCAGTTCCTCAGCAATCGATTCATGGGCCAGGATGCGTCCGGTGGCCATGCAGATTTGCCCCTGATGCAGCCAGGCACCCCAGGCGGCATTGCTCGCCGCCAACTCAAGATCGGCATCCTCGAGCACGATCAACGAGTTCTTGCCGCCCAACTCCAGGGCGACTTTTTTCAGATGACGCCCAGCCAGCTCCGCGACCTTGCGCCCGGCGGCGGTAGAACCAGTGAACGCGATCATCCGAACATGCGGGTCGCGGCACAGGGCCTCACCGGCCACTGCTGCGCCCGGCAAAACCTGCAGCAGTCCCTTGGGCAGACCGGCCGCCTCGAACAACCGGGCAATGATGAAACCGCCACTGACCGGGGTCTGCGGATCGGGCTTGAGCACCACCGCATTACCGGCCGCCAGCGCCGGTGCCACCGAACGCAGGGAGAGCACCAAGGGAAAGTTGAACGGCGAGATCACCCCGACCACGCCATGGGGCAACCGCCGTGCATAGGACAAACGCCCCGCTTCACTTGGGAGAACCACACCATGGGGTTGCGACAGCAGACCGGCGGCCTGATGCAGCAAGACGATCGCCTCGCGAACCTCATGTTCACCCTTGAACAGGCTGCCGCCGCTTTCCCGGGCGATGTACAGTGCCAGTTCGGCAAAATGTTGCTGGGCCAGGTCTGCGGCTTTGCGAAAGATCTCTGCACGTTCCCGTGGCCCCAATGCCGCCCAGGCCGGTTGAACACGGGCGGCAGTCAGGGTGGCAAACGCGATGTCCGCCGCATCGGCTAAACCGGTGACGGTCAGTACCTCGCCGGTGGCCGGCTCGACGACTCTGTTCACGCCGCCCAATGGACGTATCCAGTCGCCATTGAAGATGCGTTCGCACCACAGCTCGTCCCGCAGAAAATCAGATGGTTCACTTACCGACATTTCGGTCTCCCGGCTCTTGTGTTTGTAATTGCCTGACGCGCCTCGCGAAAACGATGCAGCGTCGTGAAAGCACTAGAGCAAGGGCTGTGCCGACTTCCTCCATTGCCACGCGTTTTAAGTGGCGACGGCTCTGGCCTGAAGGTTTGAGAGGAGCACTGATTGAATAGGGCAAGGCGTGTGGCGCCCGGTCGGCACCCGGCCACTTGTCCAAATGATAAAGTTATGTTTAATAACTGTTTTGCTAATTGATCATTTCGATCAGTGGACTCGCCCAGGGGCATAACAATGAACAATCCCCATTCGCTGCTTCCTCATCTCGCGGTGCAGGAGGAACATTTCTCGCCCCGGGGAGACAGTACGCAACTGGCCGAGGGCAACTCACCGACCCTGGCCGAGTTGACCGAATGCCTGTTCTTTTCCCCTGTCGACGGACGCATCTGGCTTAACGACCAGCGCATGTTGCTGTTGCACAGTTCATCCTTCGGCGCGCTGCGGCGCGAGATTATCGAGCGCCAGGGACTGGAACAGACCCGCGGTCTGTTTACCCGCACCGGCTATCTGTCCGGTGCACGCGATGCGCGATTGATCCGCGAGCGCTGGCCAGACGCCGATGCCGCGGCGGTTTTCTCGGCAGGCACGCGCCTGCACACGCTCGAAGGCATGACCAAGGTCGAACCCCTGCACTTCAAATTCGACGCCGACTCAGGCTTTTACGAGGGTGAATTCCTCTGGCACCACTCCTGTGAGGCCGACGAACATATCGCCGCCTACGGGATCGGCCAGGATCCGGTGTGCTGGACCGAACTGGGCTATGCCATCGGTTATGTCAGCGGGCTGTTCGGCCGCCTGGTGATCTTCCGTGAAACCGAGTGCCGCGGCATGGGCCATGAGAGCTGCCGGGTGATCGGCAAGACCGCCGAGCAATGGGGCGATGTCGAACAGGACCTGAGTTATCTCACCGCCTCGCCCTCCAGCGTGGCGTCCAAACAGCCTCAAGCCCCGGCGCCCGCCCCCCAGGACGACGACAGCGAAAACCCCGGCGGACCAAAACCCATTGGCGCCAGCGCGGCCTTCAATGCCGCCACCCTCGCCTTGCAGCGCGTGGCGCCGACGCCCGCCACAGTGTTGTTCAGCGGCGAGTCCGGGGTCGGCAAGGAATTGTTCGCCCGTCAGTTGCATCAGTTCAGCCCACGTCATCAAGCACCTTTCGTGGCCCTCAACTGCGCCGCGATCCCGGACAATCTGATCGAGGCCGAACTGTTCGGTGTCGAGCGCGGCGCCTATACCGGCGCGACCCATTCGCGCCCTGGACGCTTCGAACGCGCTCACGGCGGCACACTGTTTCTCGATGAAATCGCCAGCCTCAGCTTGCCTGGGCAGGGCAAGCTGCTGCGTGCATTGCAAGAGCGTGAGATCGAGCGCATCGGTGGCAGCCAGCCGATCAAGGTCGATGTCCGGGTGGTGGCGGCCACCAATGTCGACTTGCGCAAAGCCGTGGCGGCCGGAGACTTTCGCGAGGACCTGTTCTACCGCCTGAACGTTTACCCCATCACGTTGCCGCCACTGCGCGAACGTCGTGACGACATCCCGTTGCTGGTCAACGCGTTCCTGCGGCGCTACTGCCAGGCCTACGCGCGCAAGCCGGCCGGGCTGACCATGCGCGCGCTGAAGGTGTTGTTGCGCTATGACTTCCCCGGCAACGTGCGGGAATTGCAGAATCTGGTCGAGCGCGGCCTGATCGCCAGCGAAGACGGTCAAGCCATCGATCTGGTCCACCTGTTTCGCAACGAACCCATGCCGCAGGAGGCGTACTCTCTGGACGGCAATGGCAGTCTCGCAGCCACTGACCCGAGCCCCGCCAGCACACAGCCTCGGCCGGCCTTGCTGGAAACCCTGGCTCGTCTGGAACACGGCTTCTCCATTGAAGGACTGGAGTCGCGCTTGATCGACGAAGCACTGCAAAAGAGCGAAGGCAACCTGGCCGCCGCCGCGCGGTTGCTGGGGTTGAGTCGTGCGCAGTTTGCGTACCGATTGAAGAAGTACCGACAGGCATCGGCCTGATGCAGGCCGACCTGGGGATGAAACGAAATTATCTTGCCAATATAGTTATTAACATTAACTATGTTGGAAGTTAACTTGTTTGACGGAAGCCCCCATCCCATCTCGGTACAACGATCAGGAAGCCACATGGCCCACAACACTATCGACGGCCTCATCGAACAACTCAGCCAACTGCCGCCCCTCGGCTCGCTGACGATCGATCAACAACGTCAACAGGCAGAACAACTCTTCGGCAGCGCTTCCTGTGCCGAGGGCGTGACCTTTGAGGGCGCCAACCTTGCCAGCGTCAGCGGGCTTTGGGCCATTCCCACGGATGCCCGGCCTGACTTCGTGTTGTTGTATCTGCATGGCGGAGGCTACTCGTTCGGCAGTGCCCAGGCCTATCGCCCGCTCACCAGCCAATTGGCAGCCCGCAGCCGGATTCGTACCCTGTGCATCGATTACCGCCTGGCCCCGGAACACCCTTTCCCGGCCGCCGTAGAGGACGCTCTGGATGTCTACCGTGCACTCCTCGAAAACGGTGTGAACGCCGAACACCTGGTGCTGGCCGGAGACAGTGCCGGCGGCGGTCTGTGCATGGCTCTGATGCTGGCTGCCAAGGCCGCGGGTTTGCCGCTGCCTGCGGCTGCAGTAGTGATGTCGCCCTGGGTGGACATGGCTCAGACAGGAGAGTCGTGGAATTTGCAGAAGGCTCGAGATCCATTGCTCGGCCCGCTTGCTGGCAAGACCCTTATGGCCGACACCTATCTGCAGGGCGCCGAGCCACTGAATCCGCTGGCTTCCCCCCTGTACGGTGACCTTCAGGGTCTACCGCCGGTGCTGATCCAGGTGGGCAGTCGGGAATGCCTGCTGGACGATTCAACCCGGCTCGCCAGCCGCCTGGCCAGCGCCGAAGTGGCGGTCCACCTGGACGTCTGGCCGGGAATGATTCATGTCTTCCAGACCATGAGCGATCAACTCGAAGAAGCCCACCAGGCACTGGACCAGATCAGCGCCTTCCTCCTGCGGCACCTGGGTCGTTGATATCGGCCTGGGCGTGTTCTATCTATCGCTGAAGTTTTCTTTCATAACGAAAACTTCAGCACCATCTCCCGCAAGCCCTGAGCCAGCCTGGACAGTTCACCGCTGGCCACGCTGGAGCGACCTGCATCTTCGGCGGATTGCATCGAGAGTTGGCGAATGTTGACCAGATTATGATCGACCTCCCGAGCCACTTGGGCCTGTTGCTCGGCGGCGCCGGCAATGAGCAGATTGCGTTCAGTGATCAGCTCGACCGCAGCGGCAATTTCGTCAAGGGCGCTACCCGCAGAATTGGCGACTTCGAGCGTGCTTTCAGCTCTGCTCGTGCATTGACTCATGGAGTGTGTGGCATCATCGACGCATGTTTGAATACTGGAAATCATGGCTTCAATCTCAACCGTCGACGCTTGAGTTCTGTGCGCCAGCGCCCTTACCTCGTCCGCCACAACGGCGAAACCTCGACCACTTTCTCCGGCACGGGCGGCCTCGATGGCGGCATTGAGTGCCAACAGGTTGGTTTGATCGGCGATGTTACGGATCACATCCAGCACCCGGCCGACTTCCCGGCTTTTATCGGCCAGCCCCAGGACCAACACCGAGGTATGACCCAATTCATCGGCCATGTTCTGAATCGCACCGACCGTGGCAAGCACCTGGTCCCGCCCTTGCCGGGAAGAACGATTGGCGATGACTGATGAATCTGAAGTCGACGCGGCATTGCGTGCCACATCATCGACCACCGTACTCATTTGATTGACGGCGGTTGCAGCCTGGATCACTTCGTCACTCTGCTTGTGCATGTGCTGCGTATTTTTCTCGGTAGCCACCTGCATCTGTTCTGCGGAGACGGCTACTTTGTCTGCCGTGTCCGAGATGAGCCTGATCGTGCCACTCAGACTCGACTGCATACCGACCAGCGCATTGAGCAGCCCTGCCAGCTCATCTGTCCCCTTGATATTGACCACTCCGGACAAATTACCGGAAGCAATATCCTGAGCCAGCTTTGAAGCCTGGCGCAGTGGCTGCGTGATGCTGCGCGTCAGCAGCCATGCCATCACCGCACTGAGCAGAATCACTCCGAGTGCCAGTGCCCACATCAGTGCATCAAAGCTTGTCGCGACATCGCGTGCTTGTGCCGCAGCCTTCTGGTTCATCCTTTCTTCGAGGTTGATCATTTGGTTGACCACGCGCAACCACTCCACAAAAGCAGGCCGGGCTTCGGCAAGCAAGACCTCTACCGCGCGTGGCGCTTGCTCGCTCATGCGTAAATGGATGACCTTTTCAATCAACGGTAAGGTATTGACCTCAACCTCTTTAATCGCTGAAAGCGCTCGCTGTTCTTCGTCGGTTATATCGGTGCGCGACGCAAAAATCTTGTCCAGGGCGATGGCCGCTTCAGTGTAGTTGGCCGCGAGTTGTTTTATTTTTTCAAGCTCTGGATAGACATCCTGAATGTTGTTTATCAGCAGGATGTCACGCAAAACGATCGCCCGATCATGCACACTTCCCCGGAAGTTGATGGCGTAGCGGGTTTTCACATTGTTGACGTCATTGATTCGCGTCAATGTGTCCTTGATTTCATGCACGCGACTCATGGCCAGCAGTATGGAAGCGAGCGTCAGTATCAACACAAAGGTAAAGCCCAACCCCAGTTTCTGCCCAACGTTCAGCTTCAGTCCCATGTTGATCTCCCTGCGCATTATTTTATTAAAATAAGAATTCCGTCGTTGGCGAAAAACAAAAACCGAACGATCTCCAGCAAGCCAGCGGTTTCAATTCAGTGGCGGCCCGAAGCGATTCAGTTCCATTGCAACGCGATCAAGATGATCCGAAGTTCCCTCGTTATTTGCTCTTGCTCCATGGAACAACTCCAGCACAACGTCCACTCAGTCTGAAACGAACGCTGGAGATTGTTCATGGGAATTCAGTCCACCAGGGCTTTCAGGTATGTGCAGCAATTCGCGTGTTTGGCCGAACGCTGCGAAGACAACTGCTGCAAGGGCGACTGGCGCATCGCGGTCAGTGATCGCAGTCAGGATTTGTATAACCGAACCTACCCTGAGCTCTTGAACCTGATCGTCAAAGACGATTCCGGCTATCAAATGAGCAGGGCCGGCGGTCAGTGTGGAGCGCTTCAGGGCGGACGTTGCCAGATACACGCGCAACAGGGCGAACAAGTACTCACGGATACCTGTGCCAACTACCCGCGCATGTATCGCCGGATCAATGGCTCGCTGGTGAAGTCGGCGACCATGAGCTGCCCGGAAATCGCTCGTCTGGGGCTGTTTGGCGACGACCCGTACCGTATCGAGGAAAGCCGGCAAGACGACTTCCACCTTTACGGGGCAAGCAACCAGGCGTTTGCTGGCATCGACGCGTCCCACTGGCGTTCAGTGGTCGACTTTCTTCTGCAGATGGCGCTGTCGACGGAACTGTCCACCGGACAGGTATTGCTGCGCCTGCACTGGATCGCCGCCAGGCTGAACGCGTTGCCCTATGCCTGTTGGGCCGAAGAGCTCCCCCTTCAGGCGGCAGGGTATGAACCGCCAATAGCCAGCAGCGAGCCGATCATTGCGGACCCGTTGCTGATCGTGCTGATGAACATTCTGAACGCATCGGGCGTGCCGCCGGCATTGCGTCAACAAATCCTCGGCGCCTCGTTCATCGAGCCCGGCGAAACGCCGGAACAGACTCAATGGATGCTTAAGCCTGCCTATCGAGTCCTCTACCGGGAAAAAATTCATGGCACGCTCGACCCGATCCTGAAGCGTTTCATTGCCGCCGAAATGACCCGCACGGGATTCCCGTTCATTTCCAGTACCAGTGCCGGGCTTGATTATGGGGCGAACCTTACCGAGTGGGCGGCCACACTGGCCATCCGGACCTTGACGCTACGCCACCTGCTGCTTGCCCATTGTGATGCGGACACACGACAGGCACCGGACCGGCAACAAGTGGTTGATCTGGTTTATCGATTTTGCCGGGCGGCCAGCCATAACGCTGTCACGGTAACCGAGAGGACATTGCGTCATGCAATCGGTGACAGGGGCGCAGCGTATCTGGGCGCGCTGATTGGGCAAATAGAGGTTTGAATAAAGAGCAACAAGCGCCCCTGTCACCCAGGGAGGATGTGTCCTGACCTCAAGTCTGCGTAGAATGCCGGGTCGATACCGGATTCAATAACAAACGACGGTCGGCAGACTCATCATCCCTGTGATCAACACCACTGGTGAATTGTGGCGCCCTTTTACGTTCAATGCCTGAACTATCAACCATGAGCGAGAGCTCATGGGTATTAATCGCCAATACAAAAGCGCTTTGCAGGCTTTGTCTGTGGGTATCGCTGCTGATCACCTGTAACGCGCAGGGCGCCTCCTTGCCGCTTGAGTTGTATATCCCGGACGCTCCGCCACTGACGTTTGTCGATGGTTCCAAAGGCCACGGAATGGTCGGAGAAGCCGTCCTGACGGCCATTGCCAACGCGGGTTATGTCGCTCATGTCCATGGGCTTCCCTGGGCCAGATCGCAGAAATACGTCAGCGAGAAGCAGGACCTCCTGATAGCCCCCTTGTCACGTACGCCAGAACGCGAGGATCGCTTCACCTGGATCGCGTCGATCATGCCCATGGAGCGAGCCTTTTTCAGCCTCGACCGGCCAGTGAGCAGCTTTGCGCAAGCGAAAAAAACCTACCGGGTGATTGGCGTCGGCCTGGGCAGTGCGCAGGAGGAAATCCTGCGTGCACAAGGCTTCAGCGACGAGCAGATCTACCCGCTGACCATTGGCGACAATCCTGCGCAGATGCTCTTGAAAGGTCGCATTGATGCCTGGTTCAACGGTGTGCCCGAGAGTCAGTACATCTGGCCGAAGATGTCTGAACGCAAGCTGTTCATGAGCCCCGTCATGAGCCGCGCGGAGCTCTATCTGGCTTGCTCCAGGCTTTGCTCCGAGCAACTGGTGCAAGACTTGCGCAAGGCAGTTGAAACGCTTCGCGATGACGGCACCCTGGCGCGTATACAACAGAGCTATTTGTCGCATTAACGGAACCGCCAGCACCCGCCACACCACTTAGCCCCTATGTCCATCATTAACGGGTTAAGCCATGAGTGGCCTCTTCTACAAAACCTTGCTCAAAGATCTTTCCACCGCCCTCGAGATGCAGCCCTTGGCGTTCGATGCACGAGGGATGTGCGATCTGATCATCGATGACACCTATCCGCTGAAGCTGGCGTGCAATGACCCTCACCAGCGCCTGCTTCTGATCGGCTTGCTCGAGACACCAAAAGACCTGCCGTTGCAGCGCTTGTTGGGGGGTGCGCTCAATCCCCTCGTCAGTGCCGGTCCCGGGCTCGGTTGGGATGCTGGCAGCGGTTTGTATTTTGCCTATCAAAGCATCGCCCGGGAAAAAGCCAGCGTAGCGGTGTTGATGCGTGAAATCGCGACGCTGATCGACTGGATCAAGGGTTGGCGTGAGGCGCGTATATGAATCCCGTGCAATCACGCTTTACCAGTATCGAAGCGCTGAAAGACTCGACTGTCGACGTGCGGGCGCTCAAGGCCCACGGCCGGATCGAGGTCAATGGCAAGCATTATGAAATCCGCGCCGCGGCGGATGGGCAACTCAGTGTGCAACGCCCGGACAAACAGGCCGCCGTGGACAAGTTCTTCAAGAGTGCCAGCCATCTTCTCGGCGGACAGAGTCAGAGCATGCGGATCGCCCAGACGCTCAATGAGAAAGCCGCCGCAGCCTCTGCACGGCCGCAGCTTACGCGCCAACTGGGTGGACGCCTCAATCTGCAACAGATCAACCTGGAGCAAGGCCAGAGCAGTTCCTCGGCGACCGCCGTTACGGCAAAAGAAGGCGAGATTCCCGACGGCAAGAAAGCCTTTGCCAGCCTGCTCGCCTGGACGAAAAAAGCGCAAAAGCTCAAACAGCCCATGCGGGAGACCATCTATCATCTGTTCAAGCAGGAAACACCCAAGTCCAAGCCCATGGCGCCCGACGCGCAGAAAGCCTACATGGAGGGGTTTAAAAAGCTCGAACGCACGGAGGGTATCGATCTGTGGCCCCAAGGGCTGGACGGCATGAACAAGGAAGACCGCCTAATCGGCGTCTACATGGCCGAGCATCCCGGTGCAGGCAAGGACTTCTACCGGATCGTGCCTGAACACTCTCGTCGCACTGAGGAAGACGATACGGGACGGCTGACCATCGGTGTCGAGCCGCGCTATGCCGGCGAATTGGCAAAGGCCATGACGACGCTGATCAAGAGCGAGGGCAATGTCCTCAGCGGCAAAATAGCCGGGCCGGAAATATTTGGCCAACGAACCGATTCGGCCATTCTCTATGTGCGCAGCGATTACGCAGAGACCCAGGCGTTGGGCCGCAAACTACAGAGCATGTTGCCCGCGCAAGCCTTCATCGACCATACCCCCGCGGGCATGCAGTCGGCGGGCAAAGGTCTGGCCTATGCCGAAACGGTCAAGGGTGACTCCAGCAGTCATGGCCTGTCACGAGCAGACATCATTGCGACCGTGCTGAGCGATCACAGCAGCGGCGCCCTGGAGAAAAAGCTGAAAACCGCGCTCGCCGCGAAAGGCTATAACCCGGACAACCCGGCTTTCAGAATGACACCAACACCCATGTTGACTGACACACCGCCATCGCGAGCAGGCTCGCTCCCACATTAAAATCCCGGTGTGCCACTCATTGCATCAACACCACAAATCCCCTGTGGGAGCGTAATGCTGTTCACTTAAGCGAGATTCTTCAGTCAAACCTACCTTTGTGGCGAGCGAGCTTGCTCGCGCTGGGCTGCGTAGCGGCCCCAAAAATCTGATAACAATCGCCGAATTTTGTGAGTGCTCCGCACTCAAGCGCGAGCATGCCTCCCTCGCCACAGGTTTCTCGCTGACTCAAGACTCTCTTAAGTGAACGGCATTACCTGTAGGAGCGAGGCTTGCCCGCGAAGAGGCCGGCACATCCAACATCGATGCTGACTGACACACCGCCTTCGCGAGCACACCCGCTCCCACAGGTTGATCTGCTTCCTATCAAGCGTCTTGATTGAACAGTTGCGCCGGGCTCGAGAGCTCTTCATAGAGCGGTAAGCCAAATAGCAGCACATCGGCACGGGTTTCGCCGAATCGGGCGATGTTGGGCAGGCGCGCCCACAGACGTGCTCCGATGGCCTGAACAATGTGCTGGCTCGGCATGTTCGCGCCCATGATCCATGACACCACCGTTTCCAGGCCATATTGCCTGGCGAGAATTACCGACGCCTGGCCCAGGCGCACGCCCACTCCCCGACCGTAATGGTCAGCGCGCACATAAATGGCGGCTTCACCCGTGTTGCGACACGCCTGGGTGCCCCAACTGAACCGGTTGATCGATAACCAGCCGACCACTTCGCAACCCCGCTCGATGACGTACACCGGCAAGCCGTCGTTTTTGTACAGGTTGATATAAAAGGTGACCTCTTCAAGGGTCATGGGACGGGTCACCGGTGAATTGGCCCCCGTGTCAGCCGTCTCGTTGAAGATCGCCATCATGGCGGGAAGGTCCGCGTCAGTGGATTCGCGGACACCGCGCGGCAGGACTTGCTGGGGAACGCCTTGCTTGAGGCTACTCATGAGTAAACGGCTCCTGCAAAAACGCTGGCCTTCAACTGCTCGCGAGCACGGGACAAGCGCGAGCGTACGGTGCCGATCGGGATACCCAGACTGTCCGCCGCATCCTGATAGCTAATATCGGTTTCAACCACCAGTGTCATGACGTTACGCATGTCCTCCGACAATTCACCGATGGCCTTCAGCGTCCGACTGAGAACACGCTGATGGTCGCTCACATTACTTGGATCATGGCCATGCTCAAGGTTGTTGGCGCCTGACTCTTCCAGTTCGCTACATTGCGGCTGGCTATACATACACTTGAAGTGATTGCGCACAAGATTCATCGCAATGCCAAACAACCAGGTTTCCGGTTTCGAAGCGCCGATGAACTTATGCTGGTTACGCAGTGCTTCCAGGTAAGTCATTTGCATCAAATCATCGACATCGGCGGCATTGAACACCCGCTGAGTAATAAAGCTGCGCAACTTTCGCTCACTGTTTTTTGCCAACGCCCCAACATCCAGATGTATCGAGCCCATCACCTCAGGCTGAACGCTGTTTAGTTCCAAAATTAATCCCTCGCTTCATGCAATTGAAATAGCCAACATGGCGAGAGAGACAGAGCAGCTTACGTACCAGCTTTTATAACAATATAACCACCTGATTTGCTTGCATATTTATAAATCAAAATAGTGGCACCGCGCCATTTGTTGCATTCCAGACACAAACCAAATGCAATTTCTTGCACAACTTTTAAAACAGAAAAAATAGTTAAGCATTCACGGAACTCAACACCTGAAAGTGCCACACAGAACACACATAGACTCTTTCATGGCGTTCCTTATTTATGAAAATCGGTGCTTATAACGACACGCCTGTAATACCGGATTTCATTCCTCCACTCGCCCCCAAAGTAGAACGCGTGGAGGTCCCCAGAAACCCGTTGCTGGACTCCATGGAAGAAATCGGCATGAAGTTCAGCGAGAGTGTCGAACGGCACTCCAAGCGTATCGACGAACGTCACGTGCAGACCTCCCATGCGCCAAGCCGGCTGGAGAGAATCGAGAAGCTGACCGAGCTCTATCGGCTACTCGATCATCCTGACCAACCCAGCCTGGAACAGCAGGCCCGGCGCATGCAGATGCTGCTGCAACAGCAACCCTCGATGCAGGCGATGCTGGCACTGACCCAGGATGATCCGGCACGCACCGACATCGTTTTGCAGCAAACCCTGCGCCTGGCTACCGCCAGTGGCGACGAGAAAGAAATCGCTGACGTGCAGGCCGCTATTGAGGAATTGCGAGCATCACATGGCGACAAGATTCGCGCGGGGCTGAACACTGCCAGCGCCATCGCCTTGTTCAGTCAGGACGCAGACCAACGCAAGATCATTCGTCAGCTCTATTACAAAGCAATCGTCGGGCAGCAGCCCTTGTCCAGCCTGCTGGAGTCGCTGTTCGAACGCTTCAATGAAGAGCAATTCCCCCGGGTGCTGCGCACCTTGCAACGGGCACTGGCCGACGACATCGCGGCCATGGCACCGTCCTTGCCCGGCGTGGCATTACGCTCGATGTTGCGCGGTCTGGGCGCTTCCAGCCAATTGAGCAATATGCTGCAGATCTGTCGCGATCTGCTGGAACGCCTCGCGCTGAAGAACCCTGCCGGTAAAATGACCACCCTGCAGCTGGCTCGCCGGATCGTGCGGTTCTGCGGCAATGGCTTCTTTGCCCGTGACCTTTCCACCCTGACCGAAGAAACCGTCGGCCGCGATCAACGTCTGCAACCGATTTTCCTCAATGGTTTGTTGTCTCTGTTGCAGCGTTTGCCCTTGCCGGTATGGAAAGACAACAAGACCCGGCAGAACAGCCTGCGGTTGATGCTGGGCTTGATGGAGGAAATGTCCAGGCATGAGCGCAAAACCCTTGGGCTTCCCGATGGACAGTCCAAACGATGAACAAGCTCATCTATTGGCTCAACCGGCTGGCCATATCGGCGATGCGCCGTACCGAAATCGTCGGTGCGTTCATGGTCATGGCCATCGTCTTCATGATGATCCTGCCCTTGCCCACCGCTCTGGTGGACGTGCTGATCGCCCTGAACATTTGCATCTCGTCCTTGCTGATCGTGCTGGCCATGTACCTGCCACGACCGCTGGCGTTTTCGACGTTCCCGGCCGTGTTGCTGCTGACCACCATGTTTCGCCTGGCACTGTCCATCGCCACCACGCGCCTGATCCTGCTGCAACAGGATGCCGGGCACATCGTCGAGGCCTTTGGCAGCTTTGTCGTCGGTGGCAACCTGGCGGTCGGCCTGGTGATTTTTCTGATTCTCACCATCGTCAACTTCCTGGTCATCACCAAGGGTTCGGAGCGTGTCGCGGAAGTGGCCGCGCGCTTTACCCTGGACGCGATGCCCGGCAAGCAAATGTCCATCGACAGTGACCTGCGAGGCGGTTTGATCGATGTCCGCGAAGCCCGCCAGCGACGCGAACAGTTGAGTAAGGAGAGTCAACTGTTCGGTGCCATGGACGGTGCGATGAAGTTCGTCAAGGGTGATGCCATCGCAGGTCTGATCATCGTGTTTATCAACCTGATCGGCGGCTTCTCGATCGGTGTCTTGCAGAACGGCATGGAACCGGCGGATTCGATGCACCTGTACTCGGTGCTGACCATCGGTGACGGCTTGATCGCGCAAATCCCCGCCCTGCTGATTTCCCTGACCGCCGGCATGATCATCACCCGCGTGGCCCCCGACAGCCAATCCCTGGATCTGAACATTGGCCGCGAAATCGCAGAACAGTTGACCAGCCAGCCCAAGGCCTGGGTCATCTCCTCGGTGGGGATGCTCGGCTTTGCAGCCATCCCCGGAATGCCCAGCCTGGTGTTCATCACGATCAGCATGCTGTGCCTGAGCAGTGGCTTGATTCAACTGTTGCGCGCCAGCCATAAAAGCACCCAACAGGCCAACGCCGGAGAAGAGCGACTCAAGAACCCTGAGTTGAATGGCCGTGAAGACATCCGCCGCTTCAACCCGTCCCGGGCCTATCTGCTGCGCTTCCATGTCAGTCATCAGGGTAGCCGCGAAGTCGAGCAATTGATCCAGATCATTCGCCAGCGGCGTAACACCCTGGTTCATCGGTTCGGCCTGACCCTGCCCTCCTTCGATATTGAATTCGACGAGCTGCAAAAAACCGACGAGTTTCTGTTCAGCGTGTATGAGGTGCCGCTGATCCGCGCAAGTTTCGCCACGCAAAAACTGGCCGTGGCTTATCACTTGGTCAATGAAGACGATGGCGGCGAACCCGGCGCGCCCGAGCGCGATGAAAGCCAGTGGTTCTGGTTCGATCCCGAGCACCCCATCCTGCTGCGTGACGAGGTCGAAGGCGCCCGTTGCGATGAGCTGATTCTCGAACGCATGAACCGCGCCTTCCAGTCCACGGGGCCGCAATTTATCGGCTTGCAGGAAACCAAGGCGATTATCGGCTGGCTGGAAAGCGAGCAACCGGAACTCGCCCAGGAGCTGCAACGTACCCTGCCCCTGGCGCGCTTCTCGGCGGTGCTGCAGCGACTTTCGTCCGAACTGGTTTCCCTGCGGGCGGTACGCCTGATCGCCGAGACGCTGATCGAGCAAGGCCAGCATGAACGTGACCTGAGTGCGTTGACCGACTATGTGCGCATCGCCCTCAAGGCCCAGATCTGCCACCAGCACAGCGAAGGTGGGGTCATGCACGCCTGGCTGGTGACCCCGGAAACCGAGGTGCTGTTACGCGACGCATTGCGCCAGACCCAGAGCGAATCCTATTTCGCGCTCGAACAGGAACTGGCCGGCGCCTTCGTCGAGCAACTGCGCGAAGCCTTTCCATTGCGTGCCAGACCGGCGCCGGTGCTGCTGGTTGCTCAGGATCTGCGCAGCCCGATGCGCAGCCTGCTGCAGGATGATTTCAATCATGTTCCGGTCTTGTCCTTCGCCGAGTTGTTATCCGCGGTGCAGGTCAATGTCCTGGGACGTATCGACCTGGAAGAGGCACAGGCCTTGCTGGCCTGACGGAGCACAACAATGCTGTATGAATTGCGGGTATTAACCGGTTTGCATCGTGGCGCCGCACTGCCTTTGTCCGGCGCTGAGTGGAGCATCGGCTCGTCGAGCGAGGCAGACCTCGCGCTCTACGATACCGGGATCAAACACCGTCACTGCCTGTTACGCCTGGTTGACAGCACCTGGTCGCTGACCGGCCAGGAAGGCGTCGTCACCGACAACGAGGGCCATCGCGTCGATGCCATTTCGACCTTGCAACCCGATACCCCTTTTTCCCTGAACGGCGTCTGGCTCTCGGTGGTCAGTGCCAACACCGATTGGCCTGAAGACGAGACCCTCACCGCCGAGCAAGCGCCTCCAGCGTCTGACACGCCGTCGATCGTCAGTGAACAGCCTCAAGAGCAGCCAGAACTGCTGTCGATGAGCGCCCAACGTGAGGAAACGGCACACTCGCAACCACGCCGCCAGCCCCCCTCGCTGATCGCCTCACTGCTGCTGATCACCGGCCTGGCACTGTTTCTCGGGATCCTGCTGTGGGCATTCAACCGGCAGGAGCCGGTACCCGCCGCACCGCCACCCGCCGCAAAAGTGGTGCTGGCCGATGCGCAGGAAGTGCGCAAAGTCATCCTGAAGATGCTGCAACAGCGCGACCTGCAAAATCGCATCACCTTGACCGAAGAGCCGGGAAAAATGTTCTTGCACGGCAACTTCGTCGAAGACGATTTGCTGCAGTTGACCGAACGGATGTTGCTGCGTTTCGAGCGTCAGTATCAAAGCCCGATCCGGGTACAGAGCGCCTTGCCGGTCGCGACACCGATCCTGCCTTTTACCGTGGCCCAGATCAGCAATGGCCGACTGGCCCATATCGTCACCAACGATGGGCGCCGACTGTTCCTCGGTGACGAAATCGACGGGATGCGCCTAGTGGAAATTAACGATAACCGGGTGATTTTCGAAGGCGATCGCCGCGTCGAGTTGAGCTGGTGATGCGTGAGGCTTTCGAGCGTTTAGACGACTGGGCGCAGGGCGAACGCGAACGCCTGCAACGGGCGGCTCCCGTGGAAGTTCACGGGCGTATCTGCGCGGTCAGCGGGATTCTCCTGCACAGCCAGATCCCCCAGGCGCGAATGGGTGACCTGTGCGAAATCCGCCGAGCCGACGGCAGTTTGGTGCTGGCCGAAATCGTCGGTTTCGACCGCCAGAATACCTTGCTCGCGGCCCTCGGCCCGCTTGACGGCATTGCCATTGGCGCGCCGGTGAAACCGTTGTTCCAGCCCCACAGCCTGTGTGTCGACGAGGGCTTGCTGGGCGCGGTGCTGGACGGTTTCGGCCGCAGTCTGGATGGCGACGGCCCCAGCGCATTTGCCGATGCCGGCACGCCAGGCGCCATCCCGGTGATTCGCGATGCGCCGGCAGCGACCGCCCGCCCACGCATCGAGATGCCCCTGCCCACCGGGTTGCGCAGCATCGACGGGATGCTGACCCTCGGCGAGGGGCAACGGGTCGGGGTGTTCGCCGGCGCCGGTTGCGGCAAGACCACCCTGCTCGCCGAGCTGGCGCGCAACACGCCTTGCGATGCGATCGTGTTCGGCCTGATCGGTGAGCGTGGGCGCGAACTGCGCGAATTTCTCGATCATGAACTCGATGAGCAGTTACGCAGCCGCACCGTGCTGGTGTGCTCGACGTCCGATCGCAGCAGCATGGAGCGAGCCCGGGCGGCCTTCACCGCGACCGCGATCGCCGAAGGTTTCCGTGAGCAAGGCAAATCGGTGCTGCTGATCGTCGATTCGCTGACGCGTTTCGCCCGGGCCCAGCGCGAAATCGGTCTGGCCAGTGGTGAGCCAAGCGGGCGCAGCGGATTACCACCCTCGGTGTACAGCCTGCTGCCGCGCCTGGTCGAACGGGCCGGACGAACCCACGACGGAGCGATCACCGCCCTGTACTCGGTGTTGATCGAACAGGACAGCATGAACGACCCGATTGCCGATGAAGTCCGGTCGCTGCTCGATGGCCACATCGTGCTCTCGAGAAAGCTCGCCGAAAGCGGCCATTATCCGGCGGTCGATATCCTTGCCAGTCTCAGCCGCACGATGAGCGGCGTGGTGGGAACCGAACAGGTCAGAAGCGCCACCCAGATACGGAAATTGATGGCGACGTATCAGCAAGTGGAAATGCTCCTCAAGCTCGGTGAGTACCAACCGGGTCATGACCCCTTGACCGATTGTGCGGTGGACTCGCGCTCGGCCATCAATGACTTCCTGCAACAGTCACTGCGCGAACCGGTGTCCTTCGAGGACACCCTCGATCATCTTGCCCAGGTAACCGCCAATGTCCCACTCTGATGCAGACCAAGACGACTGCCCTGCTGGCGAATTCGCTGCGATTGGCCAAACGGTCGACATGCTGGCGCCTATTCGTCGGCAACGCCTGAGGCTCGCTGAACAGGCCTGGCGCCGCCAGCGCCAGGTGCTCGACGAGATGCGCGCCCGGCTCGACAGTTTGACTACCGAAGCCATGCGCTTGCGGGCGATCCATCGCCAGCGGAGCCTCGAGTTGCTCGAACAGTATCGTGACAAACCGATGCCGTTGACTGAACTCAAGGATTCCCTGGCCGAGGAACAACTGTCGCTGCGACGGATCGAGCGCAGCGAGCAGGCACGCATCGCGCTGCAAAAAGAACACGACCAACAATCGCTCTGGGCTGAGGAAAGTCGCCTCGAAGTCAGCCGTCGACTGCGCGATGTCGAGAAGCTCGATTACTTGCTCGATCTTGCCCGGGAGGCGTCATGAACCAGGCTCACGCCCCGGCCAAAACGGCCAACGCCCGCCCCCAGGAAGCGACCGGACGCGCCGAGTTCCCCAGAGCCGCGCGCCCGTTCGAGCCGGCGAGCGAGGTCCGCCACGACGGTGAAGTCTTCGAGACGCTGATCAGCCCCGATCTCGGCTGGTTCACCCCGGCGCTCACAGGGTTCACGGGCGAAGGCTCTTCGCAGGGCTTCGCCGGCAGCCCGTCGTCGTTCGAATCGGAGTCTGCGGCAGCAACCTATAGCGCACCGTTGTGGGATGCCCTGATCCAGCATATCGACGAGCAGCCACCACTTATGGATGACCTGCCCATCGAGGCCGTCTTCGAATTGCCGAACCTGGGCGAAGTCGCCGTACAGGTCATGCGCCAGGGCAACGTCATGGATATCGCCCTGCGCTTTGCCCAGGGCGAAGCCTGGGCACGCTGCCGGGAAAGCCAGGAATCCAGCCGCCAACTGTTGAGCCAGCGGCTCGGGCGGCGAGTCAAGTTGTCATTCGATCTGAAGGACCGTTGAGATGACCGTTCAAGCACTCAGGCTGCGGCCGATGAAAAACGATGAAGCGCAGGTGCGCAGACGTCTTGGTAAAGGGCTGAAACTGGACTTTCAGCTGGAAGCGGCCCACGGCACGTTGAGCGTGCACCTGCTCGACACCGCCCCCCGGTCGATCACCGGCAATGTCATGACCAGCGGCTGCGGTCCCTTGTTACTGAGCGATGCGGAAGCCTTTCTCAGCCTGATATCCAGTTGCCCGGCGATGCTGCCGGACAGTGATCGCAACCCGGAAGACAGTGCCTGGTATTGGCAGATCTATAACCAGTACCTGAGCCCCGAATTGCAGGCGCTGTTCGTCCATCTGGAACCCGCGCAAACGACGCTTGATAACGGCCTGGAATGTTTGCTGGAAGCGCGCATCAACGGTTTGCGCATTTGCAGCCGGTTACGACTGGCACCGACCACCTTGCTGCGGCTGCTCGATCGGGGCAACTGGCGCCCACCGCTGTCAGGTCCGGAGAGTGACCTGCCCCTCTGCATCCCTTTGCTGCTGGGTCGTACCCACATGAGTGCGGCGCTCCTGCACTCCTTGCGTCAAGGCGACATCGTATTCCCCGAGCAAGCCATGTTCGCCCCTGACGGCCAAGGCCCGCTGCAAATCGGTGGCTGCCGCCTGGGTCTGCAGCTGGAGAGTACCAACCCGCCGCGCTTCATTGTCACCGAACTGGAAGAAACCGCCATGAATGCCCCCCTCGATCACCTCAGCCCTCCCAGCCTTGACCACCTGCAGGCCATTGAAGGTTTGCCCGACCTGGACAACCCCAACCACGAGCGTGACGCCGCCGAGGAAACACTCACCAGCCCCGACCGCTTCGCCGACCTGCCACTGGCGTTGACCCTGCGCATGGGCAGCGTCTCGCTAAAGCTCTCCGAACTGCACAATCTGGCCATCGGCTCGGTACTGATCGTGGAGGGCAGCACCGTAGGCAATGCCACGCTGTGCCATGGCGAACGGCCTTTGGCCCACGGTGAACTGGTGGATGTGGAGGGCCGTCTCGGCCTGCAGATTACGCGCTTGGAACAACAGCGATGAGTGAGGGACAGATCGATCCGATGATGCTCGCCTTGTTTCTCGGCGGGCTCTCGATGGTGCCGTTATTGATGGTGATCTGCACTGCCTTCCTGAAAATCTCCATGGTGCTGCTGATCACCCGCAACGCCATCGGGGTGCAACAGGTGCCGCCAAATATGGCGCTGTATGGCATCGCGCTGGCGGCGACCCTGTTCGTCATGGCCCCGGTGTTCAACGAGATGGGGCAACGCTTCAAGCAATTGCCGGAACGCCATGAAACATTGGCGCAGATGCAGAGTTCGGCCAGCCAGATCGTCGAGCCGCTACGGCTGTTCATGTCGCGCAATGTCGATCCCGACACCCAGACCCATCTACTGGAAAACACCCAGCGTATGTGGCCGGCGGAGATGGCGGCCAAGGCCAGTCGCGAGGACATCCTGGTCATCGTCCCGGCCTTCGTGCTCTCGGAGTTGCAGGCCGGTTTTCAGATCGGTTTTCTGATCTATATCCCGTTCATCGTCATCGACTTGATCGTCTCCAATATCCTGCTGGCCCTGGGCATGCAAATGGTCGCGCCCATGACGATTTCCCTGCCACTGAAAATCCTCCTGTTCGTTCTGGTGGACGGCTGGACACGCCTGCTCGACGGTCTGTTCTACAGCTACCTGTAACCGCCTGCCTGCACTGCTGTGCGCGATAAATCGAGGCACTTATGGAAATCCTGAACCTGTTCAAGCAGGCCATGTTGCTGGTGGTCGTGCTCTCCGCCCCGCCACTGATCGTGGCGGTGATCGTCGGCATCGTGACGTCGTTGCTGCAAGCGGTGCTGCAGTTGCAGGACCAGACGCTGCCGTTCGCCATCAAACTGGTCGCGGTCGGCGTCGCCCTGGCCCTGACCGGGCGCTGGATCGGCGTCGAGTTGATGCAACTGACCATTTTGTCGTTCGGCATGATTGCGCAGACAGGGCACTGAGATGTTCGAGCACGTCATCAGCCTGTTGTCCGACTCGGTCATCGCCCTGACCCTCGGCATGGCGCGGATCTACCCTTGCCTGCTGCTGGTACCGGCATTTTCCTTTCGCGAACTCAAAGGCATGCAGCGCAACGGCATCGTCCTGGCATTGGCCCTGATGCCCATGCCGGGGATCCGCGCCACGCTGGCCGGGGTTGAATTCCATTGGCTGAACCTCTGCGGCCTGGCCCTCAAGGAAGCGGTGCTCGGCATGCTGCTGGGGGTCTTGCTGGCCATGCCGTTCTGGCTGTTCGAATCCATCGGCTGCCTGTTCGACAACCAGCGTGGCGCCCTGGTCGGTGGGCAGATCAACCCGGCGCTTGGCGATAACACCTCTGAACTCGGCTTCATGTTCAAACAAGTGCTGATCATGCTGTTGATCCTCGGCGCCGGTTTTTCCAGCCTCACTCAAGTGCTGTGGGACAGCTACAGCGTGTGGCCGGCGACCCGGTGGATGCCGATGCCCGCGGCCGATGGCTTCGCTGTTTACCTGAGCCTGGTCGCGAGCATTTTCCGCTTCATGGTGCTCTATGCCGCGCCCCTGGTCGGCCTGCTGCTGCTGATCGAGTTCGGCATGGCGATCCTCAGTCTGTACAGCCCGCAACTGCAAGTCTCGACCCTGGCGATGCCGGCCAAGAGCCTGGCCGGGCTGGCATTCCTGGTGCTGTACCTGCCGATGCTGTCGTTCCTTGCCGAAGGCCGGCTCGATGCCTTGGGCGATTTGCGCCATACCCTGCCGTTGCTATTGAACCCAAGGCCCTGATGCCTCGACAGACACCCTTGCGAGGAGCCCGCGATGAGCGAAAAAACAGAAAAGCCGACCCAGAAAAAACTCAACGATGCGCGCAAGAAAGGCCAGATCGGGCAAAGCCAGGATGTTCACAAACTATTGATCTTCGGCGCCCTGATCGAGTTGATTTTCACCCTGGCCGAAAGCGGCATGGATAAGCTCAAAGGCCTGATGTCCGTACCCTTCGGGCAACTGGGCATGCCCTTCCAGGCCGCGCTCAAAGAGATGTTCGTCAAGGCCAGTATCGACCTGCTGCTGTTCATGCTGCCGGCACTGGGTCTGGCGGTGATCATGCGGGTCATCGGCGGCTGGTCGCAGTTCGGCATCCTCTTCGCACCCGAGGCATTGAAACTGGATTTCGACCGGCTCAACCCGATCAATCAGTTCAAGCAGATGTTCTCAGCCAAACAACTGTTCAACCTGTTCAACAGCCTGAGCAAAGCGGTGCTGATCACCTGCGTGCTGTATGTACTGTTACCGCCCGCCGTGGGGGATCTGATCGGGCTGGCCAATACCGATCTGGATACGTACTGGCGCGCCATGATCGACATGTTCTCGCGGCTTTCGCGCATCTGCCTGGGGGTGTTGCTGGTGTTGGCGGCGCTTGATTTCGGGCTGCAGAAATACTTCTTCCTCAAAGGTCAACGCATGAGCCACGAGGACATCCGCAAGGAACACAAGGATTCCGAAGGCGACCCGCACATGAAATCGCACCGCCGCTCCATGGGCCGCGAACTCACCCAGGGCGGTGCCGCGCCCGCGCCGCAAAAAGCCCCGGTGGAAGACGCCGATATGCTGCTGGTCAACCCCACGCACTACGCCGTGGCGCTGTTCTACCGGCCTGAGGAAACCGCACTGCCGCGCATCATCTGCAAGGGTCAGGACGCCGAAGCCCGCGACCTGATCGAGCGTGCCCGCGAGGCCGGTGTGCCGGTCATACGCTTCGTCTGGCTGGCCCGCACCCTGTATCGCACTGAGGTTGGTCGTTTCATCCCACGCGAAACCCTGCAAGCGGTGGCCCAGGCTTATCGCCTGTTGCGTGAGCTTGATGAGCACGCCGCTGACGACATCATCGAAATAACCGACAACCCGCACTGATTCCCTGCCCCTAATGCCTGTTAGTTAAGAATGATCTCAAGCCATAAGGTGCCATTGTGGCGAGCGAGCTTGCTCGCGCTTGAGTGCGCAGCACTCACAAAATCGGCATTTGTTGCCAGAATTTTGGGGCCGCTACGCAGCTCAGCGCGAGCAAGCTCGCTCGCCACAGAACAATGTTCGACTGGGGAAACCTTAATTGACAGGCATTACCCCCTGCCCCTCGATATCCGGCCTCTATTCGCCGTGCCCATGGAACCGCCGGACGTGGCCTGCCACTCACCGGACTGAATACATCCCTAATGTTCGCCCAAGGCAGGGTCTGTCCGGGCGCGCGGATTTCAGTACGAGTCGAGGAGTACCTACATGATCCCATCATCAAATGTCCGGACCTCCAGTTCAGGTTCCGTGGATGCCGCGCAACGAGCCGGCGGCAGCAGCGAATTTCATCAACAAACGGAACAACCGACCCAACGCAGCTCGCATTCACTGGGCAGTATCGGTAAACGCTTCAGGAAAAAGCTCGGCAAGCTCCTGCATATTGGCTCTTCCTCAAGCAGCCGACCGAACACTTCGGCAGCGGCTTCTGGCTCCACCGCCTC